>JADKKK010000021.1 GCA_016720545.1 Myxococcales bacterium | reverse complement strand
CGTCGGCGGGCTCCACCGGGCCGTGAAGGAGGGCGCCGACGCCGTCCTGATGCAGTCGCCCACCGGCTCTGGGAAGACCTCCACCATCGCGGAGGGCGTCATCCTCCCGTCCCTCGCCCAGGGGCGGCGCTTCGTCTTCGCGGCGCACCTCGAGGAGCTGCTCGACGACACCGCGGCGCGGCTGAGGAGCATGGGCGTCCCCTGCGGCATCGTGAAGGCGGGGCGGCCGTCGGACCCGTCGGCGCCCGTCCAGGTGTGCTCGACGCAGACCCTCGCGCCGATGCTGGCGCGCGGGGAGCAGGTGCCGCCCGCGCACCGCTTCATTCTCGACGAGGCCCACCGCAGCAGCTCAGCGACCAACCGCGCCGTCATCGCGCACTACAAGGGCACGGGCGCGAAGATCCTCGGCTTATCAGCCACCCCGTGTCGGGGCGACGAGCAGCCGCTCGACGAATTTCAAGCGCTGGTCACCGGCCCGTCGGTGCGCGAGCTCATCGACGGCGGCTTCCTCGTCGAGCCCATCGTCCACGCGCCCGCGAAGGTGCTGGAGCGCGGGGTGGCGGAAGACCCGGCGGAGCTGGTGAACAGCCGCTGCCAGGGTAGGCGCGCGGTCATCTTCGCCGCCACCGCCGCCCACGCCCTCGACATCGCGCGGCGCATCCCGGGCGCGGAGACGGTGCTCGACTCCACGCCCTTCGACGTGCGCTCGACGGTGCGCGACCGGCTCGCGAGCGGCGAGACGCAGCACCTGGTCACCGTCAAGGCGCTCCTCGAGGGCTTCGACGCGCCGCTCCTCGACGTGGTGGTGCTCTGCGGGGCCTTCACGACCGTGACGCCGTACCTCCAGGCCATCGGGCGGGGCCTCCGCGCCTACACCTGCCCGATCACCGGCCGCGTAAGGTCGACTGCCACGTCTACGACCTCCGCGGCGCCGTGCACCTCCACGGGCTGCCGGACGATGCGCGCCGGTGGTCGCTGGAGGGGGCGCAGGGGCGGTCGATGGTCGAGCGACCGAAGCCACTCCGTCGCTGTGAGGCCTGTCACCACCTCTTCGCGCCGCGCACGGTCTGCCCCGCCTGCGGCTCCGTCCATCACTCGCCGGTGCAGATGCTCCGCATCCAGCGCGCCGCCCTCTTCGCCGCGTCGAGCATCCCCATCGGCGCGCGGGTGCAGCAGTGGGTCGACGGCGCCGTGCGCGCCATCACCGCCAAGCGCCCCGACATCAGCCCCGCGTGGGCCCGCGCCGCCGTCTTGAAGAAGCCGCCCTCCTGGGTGCGCGAATACCTCGAAAACCAGTCCGTTTCGCAAGCCGCCTCGCAAACTGCCGGAGACGTCCATGCCTCGTAATGCGGTCAATCAGGCCCCGAAGAAGACCCTGCGCAGCAACCCCGAGGCGATCTTGCAGGGGCGCATCATGGCGGCGCTCTCCAAGGTGTCGGGCTGCACGGTCTGGCGGAACAATGTGGGGACAGCCGTCTACGAGGGCGGCGCTCGCGTCGAGTACGGCGTCGGGGGCACCGGCGCGCCCGACCTGCTCTGCGAGGTCCTCTACCACGGCTCCTCGCTGGCCCTCTGGCTGGAGGTGAAGACCCCCGAGGGTGTCGTCGAGGAGCACCAGAAGAGGTGGCACACCGCCGCGCGCCACGGGGTGCAGCGCCCCGACGGCCTCATCGTCGGGGGCGGTCGCAACGTCGCCGTCGTGCGCAGCGTCGAGGATGCGGTGCGCGCGGTCGAGACGGCGACGCGGTGCGGATGCATCGTCGCGGGCTTCGAGGTCGAGAGGCTGGCGGAGGTGTCCCGTGGGTGAGCCCGCGCGCATCCTCCAGGGCCCGTGGGCGGCCAAGCCTGCAGCGCCCGCCCTCAGCGACCGCACCGCGGACGTCTTCTCCCGCGTGCTCCCCGAGCAGTGGAAGGACTACGCGCCTCGCGAGGGCCAGATCACGCTCACCCGCGCCATCGCCGACACCGTCGACAAGGGCGGCCAGCTCCTCGCCGAAGGCCCGTGCGGCACCGGCAAAACGCTCGCGTACCTGGTGCCGGCCATCCTGCAGGCGGATCAGACCGGGCGGACCGTCCTCGTCGTCACCGCCTCCATCGCGCTGCAGGAGCAACTGGTGCAGCACGATCTGCCCGCGCTCGCCAAGGCCCTGGACGGCGAGTTGCGCGAGCCGCTGACGTGGACGCTGCTCAAAGGGCGCGGCAACTACCTCTGCCAGAACACGCTCTCCGAGCCCGCGCCCACGTACCTCTCCACGGAAGAGCGCGCCGAGCTCCGCACCGTCGACACCTGGGCGCGCACGACGGAGACGGGCGACCGGCTCGAGCTCCCGATGATCGTGCGCGATGGCGTCTGGGCGATGCGCTCGGTCGAGTCCGACGACTGCCTGCGCGACGGCTGCGACCACTTCGACGAGTGCTTTGCCCGGAAGGCCAAGGCGAAGGCCGAAGGCGTCCGCGTGGTGGTCGTCAACTACCACCTGCTCTTCGCGCACATCTCAGTAAGGCGCGAGACCTTCCAGGACATCATCGTCCCGAAGACCGCGAGCAAGGACAGCGGGCTCGCGTGGGACACCGTCCTCTGCGACGAGGCCCACGAAGCCGGGGACATCGCCCGCGACTTCATGGGCCGCGACCTCACGGAGCGCGGCGCCGCGAAGGTGAGCGCATGGCTGAAGCGGTCGGCCGAGGATGGTGACGATGGCGGGAGCGCACCGGAGCGCATCGCTCTCGCCTCGCAGATCGAGCAGTCGGCCGCCGCCCTCTGGCGCGAGATGGGCGACCGACTGCCCATCGCGCACCCGGGCCAGCGGCAGGAAGCGCATCGGGTCCGTGAGGGCCTCCCCGCGGAGCACCTGATCGAACTGCTCGACCGGGCTGCGGCGATGGCGTCGAAGGCCGTGCGCGCGATCAAGGCCCTCGGGAGCGACATCGACCCCGACCAGCGCAAGGTGCTGCGCGCCGCCGAGAATGCAGAGCGCCGCGCGCGCCGCACCCGCCCCTGGCTCGACGCCGCCATCTGCCCCGCCGAGGCGCCGCACACGGTGCTCTGGCTCGAGTCGCACACCGACAAGCGCGGCAACGAGCGCGTGCGCTTCTGCGGGCGGTTTTTGGACGTCGGGAGCGTCCTGCAGACCGAGCTCTTCGCCCGGTCGCGCGCCGTCATCCTCTCGTCGGCCACGCTGACCACGGGGCCGCTCCCGGCGCTCAACCTGCTGAGGGAGGCGGGCGCCTCGGATGCGTGGCACTGGATTCGTCAGCAGCTCGGGCTGCCCAGCACCACACCGGCCCTGGCTGTCGCCTCCCCCTTCGACTTCCGCGCCCAGGCGCTGCTCTGCCTCCCGAGCGGCATGGGCGATCCGACGCGCGACCGCGAGGGCTTCGACGCCAGGGTGGTCGAGGCCGTCGAGGAGGTCGCACGGGCGGCCGGCGGGCGGACGCTCGCGCTCTTCACCTCGACCCGCATGGCGAAGCGCGCCGCGGAGCACCTGCGCGCTCAGGGGCTGGGCTTCCCGGTGCTCTGCCAGGGCGAGCAGCCCCGGCCGCACCTGCTCGCCGCGATGAAATCAAAGCCCTCCATCCTCTGCGCCACCACCTCCTTCTGGACGGGCGTCGACCTCCCCGGGGAGGCCGTCGTCGCAGTCGTGCTCGACAAGATGCCCTTCCCGGTGATGGGCGACCCGGTCCTCGACGCGCTCTCCGAGCTCGCCTTCGCACGCACGGGCGACCGCTGGACCGGATGGCGGGAGGAGTCGCTCCCGCGCGCCACACTCGCCCTGCGCCAGGGAGCCGGGAGGCTGATCCGCTCCGTCTCGGACTGGGGCGTGGTGGTCGTGTGCGACCCGCGGTTGACCTCGAAGGCCTACGGCGCCGGGGTCATCAAGAGCCTGGGGATGCCCGCGCAGGCGCGCTCTCTCCAGGCCGTAAAGCAGTGGTTCAGCAGCAGGAGCACGTCATGAGCCGCGACTGGAAGCCGGTCTCCCACCGCTCGCCCTGCCGCATCTGCAAGAGCCCGAAGCGCTGCGCGGCCACCATCGACGGCCGCGTGGCCAAGTGCTGCTACGCCATCGACGGCGGCGTGGCGCGCGAAGATGAGGTCGGCGAGTACCGCCTCTTCTTCGCCGACGGGGTCTCCTCCGCCGCGCGCCGCGCCCACGAAGCACCGCCGGCCGCTCCACTCGCTGACGTCGACACCCGGCACCTGGTCTACACGGCGCTGCTGAGCGCGTGCGGGCTGTCGGTGGAGCACGAGGCTGGGCTCATGGGTCGAGGCCTGACACCGGAAGACATCGTCGCCCGCGGCTACGCCTCCATCCCGCGCACCGCCCAGGAGCGCGCGGCCGTCGTCGCTCTCGCGCGGAAGGCCCTCGGCGGCACGCTCCCCGCCGATGTCCCGGGCCTGCACCACGGCAAGCTCCCGGACCTCGACGGCGTGCTGATCCCCGTGCGCGACGCCGGAGGGCGGATCGCGGCGCTCAAGGTGCGTCGCGATGGCGCGAGAGACCCACGCTACCTCTGGCTGTCGAGCGGCAGCGCGGGAGGCGCCTCCCCCGGCTCGCTCGCGCACGCGCCGGTCGGGTCGATGGGGATGCTCGACGTCGCACCCATCAGGATCTGTCGCATCACCGAGGGCCCGCTCAAGGCCGACGTCGCGGCCGCGCTCTCCGGCGTCGTCACCCTCGCGATCCCAGGCGCCAGCGCGATCCGCACGGCGCTCCCGCTGCTGCAGGCGCTGCAGCCGACAGTGATCCGCCTCGCGTGGGACGCCGACGCGCGCACGAATCTCCACGTCGCGGGCGGCCTGGAGATGGCGGCGCACCTGCTGCGGACGGAGATGCCCGGGGCAGAGCTCGAGCTCGAGACGTGGGCCACCGACCCGGCCACGCACGAGCCCAAGGGCCTCGACGACGCGCTCTCCGCTGGCGCCACCCTCACCGCGCACGCCGGGCAGGCCGCGTGGTCTGCCCTGGTGGACATCCTCCACGACTCGGGACGCACCCCGCGGCCGGAGACCATCGCGCTCGCGGGGATGGCGGATGCGGAGGATCTGACAGCAGCACAGCACACAGGAGACGCGATGAGCGACGGCGGCATGATGGGCGGCACCCTCGAAACCCTCCTGGCCGACGTCCTTGCCGACCTGAGCGCCGACCCCGACATCGCCCTCTCCGACGCCTTCATCGCCCGCGTCGCCGCGCTCTCCGCCGCCGATCAGGCGAAGGTGCACGCGCGGGTGAAGGAACTGAAGGTGCCCGCGCGACCCTTCAACACCGCGCTCTCCGCGGCGCTCAAGGCACGTCGCCGCGAGGAAGACCGCGCTGCAGCTGTTGAACGCGTCGAGCAGGCTTCCGCGCGCAAGCCCCGCATCATGCTCGGGCCCGACGAGGACCGCGTCGCCGACGAGGCGGTCATCGCTCTCTCCCGCCACCCCGGCGTCTACCAGCGCGGCGGCGCCCTGGTCTACGTCGTCGCCGACCAGTCCCCGCTGCGCGGCATCACCCGGCCCGCGGGCGCCTCGCGCATCGCCCCGCTCCCGCTCCCCACGCTCAGGGAGTACCTGTCGGGCGCTGCGGTGTGGACCACGGACGGCGAGGACGGACCGAAGGTCGTGCACGTGCCCACCACCTGCGTCCAGGCCGTCGCCGCCCGCGGGCAGTGGATGGGGCTGCGGGCGCTGGAGGGCATCGTCGACTGCCCGATGCTCCGCCCCGACGGGAGCGTGATCGAGGAGCCCGGGTACGACGAGGCCACCGGCGTCATCTACACGCCCTCGCAGAAGTACCCGGCCGTGCCCAAGGCGCCCACCCATCAGGACGCCCAGGCCGCCATCGCCAAGCTGGCCGACCTCTTCTGCGACTTCCCCTTCCGCACGCCCGCGCACGCTTCGGCCGCCATCGCGGCGCTGCTGACGCCGCTCGCGGTCTACGCCTTCGGGGGCCCGAAGCCGCTCTTCCTCTTCGACGCCAACACCGCCGGCGCGGGCAAGGGCAAGTGCGTGAGCATCATCTCCGAGGTCGTCGCCGGGAGGCCCATCGCCGTCATGGCGCCCGTCGAGGACGACGCCGAGCAGCGCAAGCGGATCACCGCGCTGGCGATCGAGGGCGCGACCCTGGTGCTGATCGACAACATCGTCGGCAACCTCGGCGGGCCGTCGATGGACGCGGCCCTCACGGCGACGGAATGGTCCGACCGCATCCTCGGCTCGTCGACCACCGTCAAGCTCCCGCTGGCCATCACCTGGTACGCCACCGGGAACAACGTCGCCCTCGTCGGCGATATGCAGCGCCGGGTGCTGCACGTGCGGCTGGAGTCGCCGGAGGCCAATCCGGAGGATCGCGTCGGGTTCCGGCACGAGAACGTCGAGGCGTACGCCCGTGCCCATAGAGCCGAGCTGGTCACCGCCGCCCTCACCGTCCTGCGCGCCTACGTCCTCGCCGGCCGCCCGCGCCACGGCCTCGCGCCCTGGGGGAGCTTCTCCGGATGGTCCGACCTCATCCGGGGCGCCATCGTCTGGTGCGGCCTCGCCGACCCGGCCGAGACCCGCCAGGAGCTGCGCGCCGAGGCCGACTTCACCGCGGGCGCCCTCCGGGGGCTCATCGCGGGCTGGCCCGAGGTGGCCAAGCGCTACGGCGGGCACTGCACCGCGGCGATGGCCTTGCGGGAGCTCGACCGCGACGACCGCGACGCCTTCGGGCAGCAGCGGCCGGTGGCGTACGCGGCGCTGCGGGAGGCGCTGGCGGAGCTGATCCAGACGGCGCCGGGGAAGCTGCCCTCGACGCGGCAGTTGGGGAACACGCTGCGCGCCTACAAGGGGCGCGTGGTGATGTGCGCGGACGGGGCGCTCCGGGCGCTGTCCCTCGCCAAGACCGGGAAGGAGGGCGCCGTGTGGTGCGTCCGTGGGACCGAGCCCGCCCGGAAGACCACCGCCGGGATGGTGAGGGAGGGTGACTCTGGTGAGTCTGGTGACTCTGTTTCCGGCTACCCCGTACGAGACCATCATGCATTTGCGGGTGAGCGCGCACCTGCGCATGTAAATGCAAGGGTGCCCGAGGCGCCGGGGGGCTGGGGAGACTCACCAGAGTCACCAGACTCACCCTCGACCCCCTCGCCGACTTCTCGACCGACTACGACCCCGAGGACCCCGACTTCGGCTGGGGCGAGGTCGACATGGGTCCGGGCGCTCCGGGGAAGGGCGGGCTGCACTCGTGAGCCTCCAAAGCTCCGCCCGCGCCGCCCTCCCGACGCACGATCCGGCGTCCGTCCCCTCCGCCGCCTCTCCTGAGCCTCCTGGGTGCCTCTGCGCGCCTCCAGCGGCCGTGCCCTGGCTCGCGCCCCCGACGGCAGGAGCGAGCATGGCGGGCGGCACCGTGGGCACCGTCCGCCGAGCGCTCCGCCTCCCGACCGTCGCCGAGTGCGCCGAGCTCCTCGCGGGCGGCTGGACTCCCCTGCTCGGGCGCCTGGGCGTCTGGGTCGACGACAGCGGGGATGGGTGGGGCGATGGTGGACGTGGGCGCTGGAGATCGCGCGACGGGACCGGAGCCGGGCGGGCGCCGATGGCGGGGGAGGCGCGTGCCACGATGCACCGGGGCGTGCCATTTTGGCAGCGATGGCAGAGGGAGTGACAGAATGACAACGGACGGTGACACGATGGCAGAGGGCGTAGCACTCCGGCTGCGCGCCCTCGCCGCGACGCGATGGATCGACCGCAGCGACGCGGCGACACGCGAGGCGCTCCTGGCGGGCGCCGACGAGATCGAGCGCCTATGCGAGGTGGTCGAGACGCTGCGGCGCACGATCGACGCGGGCGACCTCGCGGGCCTCGCTCGACGGGAGGCGGGGCCGGTGACGCGGCGGCAGTGGCGGGCGTGCGCGAGGTGCGGGCAGTGCTTCTGGCTGGCCGACGACGAGGCGGTGCCGGGGCATGGGGTGCGCGACGCGTGGGGCGCGGACCGGGCGTGTGGAGCGGTGGTGACGAGCGAAGGGAGCGAGGGGCGATGACGACGCGAGACGACGGCGAGCGGGTGTCGATGGTGTGCGAGCGGGTGGTGTCAGAAGCGGCGTTCTCCGCGATGCTCCGGGCGATGCGGCCCGCGCAGATGCTGAGCGGCGACCTGCGCTCCGTGGACAACGGACGCGACTCCAGCGGGGGGCTGTGCGAGACGACGGCGACGGAGCGCGCCATCGACCGCGGTGACGGGGCTCGAGCGCGCCTGGTGTCGCACCGCATCGACGCTGCGGCCCCGCGGCATCGGCCGGCGCTCCGCTGGCTGATCGACCGCGCCCACGTCGGCGACCTCGCGACGCTCGCGCGGCTCTACGCGGGGCAGCACGGCCCGATGGCCCTCCGCGATGCGCTCGACCGGGCGACGGCGACGCGCACGAAGGCGGCGGCGACCTACCAGCGCGAGGGGCCGTCGCCGGGGTGCGCCATGACGGTCGACGGGATGCGGGCGCGGGAGGCGCTGACCACGGCCACGTCGCGCGAGACTGCGGCCGACGCGGCGCTGTCCGTGTGGGGCGTCGAGGCGCTGGGAGCGGCGTGCGAAGCGTGGCAGGGGGCGGAAGACAGGGCGGCGTGACCACCCCGCGCCTGACGCGCGCTGTCAAACTGCGCACACCCTGCGACACCCACCTACCAGCGCATGGCCCGATGGATTCGCGCGCCGTCGAATGAGCTTGACCGAGGTTGCAGGCCATGCCCGTCTGGCTCTCGCGCGCTCGCTTGAGCTTCGCCGCTCTGAGGGCGGCTCGCCCGGACGCCGCGACCACCCACGCATCCCGGCGCAGTCGCCCTGCCCTTCGCGGGGCAGGTGGAGGGGCAGCACCTCCTCGGGGTCTCCGCTGGTCCCCGTCGCTCGCGACCCGTGGGCGACGGCCGCGGGGGAATCTTTCGCAGCGCTCTTGACGGGGGACCATTCGGACATCCACCGTCGTTTTCGGTGGCCGAGTTGCGTCCGCTGACGATCGCGCAAGTAGCGCGGCTGCTCGGCTATACGCCTCGCCACGTCACCCGTCTGTACGACCGCTGGGCCGCACGACAGCACGACCCCACGATGCCCCGCGTGACCACCGTACCCGTCGCCATCGGCAGCGGGGCGAAGCGCGCCGCGAAGGCGGTGCTCTGGCCGGTGGCGGCGTGACCATGAGCCGCAAGCCCCACGACACACCTACCGCGCCCGCGGTGGACTCCGCTGCTGCGGTGTGGCTCCCCCTCTCCGCGCTGCGCCCCAACCCGCGCAACCCCCGCGCCCACGGGGCCGAGGTCCAGCGCCTCGCCCGCACGATCGTCCGCACTACCTGGGGCGCACCGATCATCGCGCAGGCGAGCACGCACCGCATCATCGGCGGCCACGGTCGCCTCGAGGCCGCGCGCCTCATCATGGCGGGCATCGAGGTGGACGGCATCGCTCGCGGCGGCGCGGATCACCGCTTCGACCGCAGCGCCCCCGCCCCCGGGCTGGTGCCTGTGCGCCTCGTGGACGTCAGCGACGCCGAGGCCGACGCGATGACCCTCGCGGACAACGCCGTCGCCCTCCAGGGCCACGACGACGCCGCGGCGGTGGTGGCGATGGCGACGGCCGCGTTCGAGCGCGACGCCCCGACGATGGCCGACATGGGCTACGCGGCGGCGGACCTCGACGCGCTGGTCAGACGCGCAGGCAACGCCGTCCTCGCGGCAGCGCCTCCCGCCCGCGTTCGAGCACGCCGCAGACGACACCGTCGAGCGCCCCGAGGTCATCGGTGACCCCCCGACGTACCGCGGCGACCCCGACGGGCGCGAGTACGACGAGAGCGTCGAGGATGAGGTCGACTGCCTCTCCTGCCCCCACTGCGGCGGCAAGGTGCCCCGTGGCTGACGGCGCCCCGCGACTCCAGCGCATCACCGACTATCCCGCGCTGCTCACCGAAGCATGGGCGCAGGCCCACGCTCCCCGCGAGGCGAACGCGCCCACGGTCATCTCGACCTTCGCCGGCTGCGGTGGATCGTCGCTGGGCTACCACATGGCGGGCTTCCGTGAACTGCTCGCCGTCGAGTGGGAGCAGAACGCGGCCGACACCTTCCGGCTCAACTTCCCGCACGTCCCGCTGTACCACGGCGACATCGCCAAGCTCTCCGTCGAGGAGTGCCTGCGCCTCGCGGGCGTCGCGCCCGGTGAACTCGACGTGTTCGATGGCTCGCCGCCGTGTCAGGGATTCTCGACCGCGGGCAAGCGCGAGATCGGCGACCAGCGCAACCAGCTCTTCCGCGAGTTCGTGCGGCTGCTCTCGGGTCTGCGCCCGCGCGCCTTCGTGATGGAGAACGTGAGCGGCATGGTGAAGGGCGACTTCAAGGTCATCTTCGCCGAGATCCTCCGCACGCTGAAAGCCTGTGGCTACCGCGTGAAGGTGCGGCTGCTGAACGCGATGTTCTACGGCGTGCCGCAGTCGCGCGAGCGCATGATCTTCATCGGCGTGCGGGATGACCTCGGCGTCGAAGCGTCGCACCCGAGCGGGGGGCGGAGCCGGCCTGGTGAGGCGGCGCCCGTCGCCCGGTGTGATGGCGCTGTCGCGTGGACGCCACGCTGGCGGGCCCCAACGACTACCGAAACGAAACGGCGTCGCTCGCGACAGGGCGGTGCCCGCCTGTCGCAACGGCAGTCGGTCACGGTGGCCGATGCGCGTGCGCGAAATATTGCAGGTTCCCGGCTCGTCCTTGCGTTTCCGGTTCGGCGTGATCGGCGTCGAGCGCATCGGCAACAGCGTCCCCCCGCTCCTGATGCGCTCCATCGCGCGCCACGTCCGCACGCTGATCGCCCGCTGATGGCCCTCACCCTCACCCCCGAGCTCGCGGCCACGATCCGCGGCGCTCGCCTCGTGGGCACCCCCCTCCGCGCCTGCGCGAAGGCCGCGGGTGTCCCGTGGGACACGATGATCGGCTGGCTCCGCGTCGGCCGCGCGTACAACGCCGCAGAGCCAGCGAAGCGCAACCCGCGCCACGTCGCGCAGGCTGCGTTCGCGGCGGAGCTCGACCGCGCCGGGGCGCAGTGCGAGAGCGCGCTGCACGCCCGCGTGATGAAGGCCACCGAGGATGACGGGCGCTTCGCGCTCGACGTGCTGCGGTGGAACGAGGAGCGCGGGACGCGGCAGCTCAAGCGGCAGCTCGTCGCGGCGCAGGTCGAGGTCGAGCGCCTCCGCGCTGCTGGTGAGCTGGTGAACCGCACCGACCTGACCACCGATGGGCAGCCGATCGGCGCCCTCACCGATGACGCACTCCTCGCCCGCATCGCAGAGCTCGAGCGCGGCGGCTGAGCTCCGCGCCCTGCGGCTGGAGTACCTCCGCCGCCTGGAGCTGCGCGCGGAGACGCTCCTCGACTTCATCCCGCGCGTCACCCCCCGGTGGTCGCGCCCCTCGCACCTCGCGAAGCTACTCTCGCTCCTGGAGCGCGTGGCCCGAGGGGAGCGGGTGTTCGCGTGCATCTCCGTCCCGCCGCGCCACGGCAAGACCGAGACGCTGCTGCACTCCATCGCGTGGCTCCTGCGTCGCTCGCCCGCGGACACCATCGCGTATGTCTCCTACGCGGCGCAGGTCGCGGAGTCGAAGTCCGACCTCGCGCGGTCCTACGCTCGGAGCGCCGGCGTCACACTGCGGGAGGATCGCGGCTCCCTCGCAGAGTGGCGCACCCCCGAGGGCGGCGGCGTCCTCGCGACGGGCATTGGCGGGCCGCTCACCTCGCAGGGCTGCAAGGTCGCGATCGTCGACGACCCTTTCAAGAATCGCCAGGACGCCGAGAGCGCCCTGATTCGTCAGCGCACCTGGGACTGGTTCACATCGACCCTGTGGACCCGCATCGAGCCCGGCGGCTCCTGCATCGTCTGTCACACCCGGTGGCACGAAGACGACCTGATCGGTCGACTCGATCGCGGTGAGATGGATGGGGTCGAATGGGAGATCATCAACCTCCCGGCGATCACTACGGACGCGGACGGCGTAGAGCAGGCGCTCTGGCCTGAGCGATGGCCGGTGTCCGAGCTCGCGGTGAAGCGCGGCGCGAATGAGTACGACTGGGCATCGCTCTTCCAGGGGCAACCCATGGCACGCGGAGGCGAGGTGTTCCGCGCTCCGGCGCGCTACATCGACCCGATCCTGACGGGCGCTCGCACCGTCCTCGCGGTCGACCCTGCGGGCACGGAGAGCACCCGCTCTGACTGGACCGTGGCTGTGGCCCTCGCGGTGCGCGGCGCGGGCCTCACGCTCGCGGCCGACGTGGTCGACGTGCTGCGGATGCGCGCCGAGACGGGTGCTGTAGCCGCGGAGCTCGCGCGCTTCCAGCAACGCCACGGCGGCGCCGCCATCCACATCGAAGCCTCCCGCGACGGCAAGGCCGTTGCTCGCACTCTACGGCAGATCAACCCGACGCTCCTGCTGACGGAGGTAGTGCCGCGGGGCGACAAGTTCGTCCGCGCGCAGCCCGTCGCCACCGCGTGGAACGAGGGCCGCGTGCGCGTCCCGTCGAGCGGTGTGGCCTACCCGTGGGTCGGCCCCTTTCTCGAAACGGTGCTGCGGTTCACCGGCGTCTCCGACGCCCATGACGACGACGTTGATGCGCTGGCCTACGCGTGGGCCGTGATCGACACCCGCGAGCCTCTCGCCTCTCGCCCCGCCTCTCGCCGCTCCGTCCCCTCCTGGGGCTTCTGACCTCCCCTCCCGATGCCCTCCGACACCACCCGCCGCGTCACCAGCGCTTCGCCGCAGGACCGCTACCAGCGGCGCCTGGGCGCAGGCCTCACGCCGCAGTCCATCACGGCGGTGCAGCGCGAGGCCGACACCGGCCGCATGGCGTCGTGGGCCGACCTCCTCGACGAGGTGCGCCAGGGTGACCCGCACCTCCACGGCGACCTTGCGAAGCGCGAGCAGGCGGTCAGCGGCGCGGAGTACGAACTCCGCCTCCCTGCGACCGCGTCGAAGCGCGACGGGGCGAAGGCCCTGCGGCTCTGCCAGGACGCGCTCGACGCCGTCGAGGTGCCCGCGGGCTCGCTGGGCCTCTCCTTCCGCGGCGCGTTGCAGCAGCTCGCGAGCGCCACCTACCACGGCCGCGCCGGCGTCGAGGCGGTGTATGCCCGCGAGGGCCGCTACCTCTACCCGCGGCACCTCTACCCGATCCACGCGCGACGGCTCGCGTGGAGCAATGAGCGCGACTGGCGCCTCTACCTCTACGACGCGCAGAGCGGCGACACCCGCTTCGCACGCTTCCCGGGCATCCCCTGCGACGACCCCGCGGCCTTCCCTCGCGGGAAGCTGATCCTGCACACCCCGCGAGCGTTCGGCACGTACCCGACGCGCGAGGGTCTCGGCCGCGCGATCGTCTGGTACAGCGCCTTCAAGCGATGGTCGGTTCGCGACTGGATCGCTTTCGCGGAGTGGTCGGGCCGCGGGCTTCGCGTCGGGAAGTACGCCACCGGGCGCGACCCGTCGAAGGACGCGCGAGCGAACGACGAGGACGTCGAGATCCTCGCCGCCGCGCTCGACGCGATGAGCTCGACCGTCACCACGGTCATCCCCGACACGACGGACCTGAGCGTCATCGCGGCGCCCGACAGCGGCGTGCACGCGGAGCTGGTGAAGCTCTGCAACGGGGAGATGTCCAAGGTCATCCTCGGCGGCACGCTCACCAGCGACCCCGGCGACAAGGGCGCCCGCTCGCTCGGAGAGGTGCACCTGCGCGCGATGTTCCAGCTACTCCGCAGCGATGCGGAGGGCCTCGCCGACGTCATCCGTCGCGACCTGCTGACGCCGCTGGTGAGGATGAACCTCGGCGACCGCGCGCCGGTCCCCTTCCTCGCGCTGAACGTCGAGCCCCCCGAGGACGCGCTGGCTCGTGCGGAGCGGCTCGACCTCTACATGAGGCACGGCCTCACCGGTCTCCGCGAAGTGGCTGCGGGACATCGAGAGCATCCCTGACCCGACGGACGGCGAAGAGGTCGTGGGCGGCAAGCCCTCGGCTCCGCCGAAGCCCGCCCCGAAGCCCAGTGAGACACCGCCTCCGCCCGCTGACGAAGCCGCCTGAGAGACCCACCGATGACCTCCCCCTCCATCACCGCAGGCAAGCGGGTGACCGGCCGCGCCATGCCCCTCGCGGCGTCGCAGGCCACGAGCCCGTGGAACGTCCTGGCCTACGCCACGAAGCTCCGCGGACGTGGCGCCGGCGTCGAGCTCACGTCGGCCGACTTCGCTTCGTGCGTCGCCAACTTCACCCGTTGGGGCCGCGAGATCCCGGTGGTGCTCTACCACGCGGACACCGACGCGACCGCGCACCCTGACAGCCGCAAGGCCCATGCGTGGATCGTCGAGATGCGCGTTGGTGCGATGCAGCGCGGCGCCGTCGACCGCCCCGTGGCGACGCTGGAGGCGCGCTTCCGCTGGGTCAACGAAGCGACGCGCGCCAGCGTCGACTGCGGAGAGCTCGCATTCGGGAGCATCACCATCGTCCAGGGCGGCGTGGACGAAGAGACCGGCGCCGAGTGCGGGAGCTTCCTGTGGTCGTTCTCGTTGACCAACAACCCCGCGCTGATCGACCTCCCCCGCATCGCCGCGAGCCGCACCCTGGCCGCCGGCGCCTGGTACGGCGACCTCGACGACCGCGACGACGTGGTGGAGATGCTCCGCTGCATCCTCGGCCTCCCGGCGCTCGCCGACGAAGCCGCCATCGCCGCCGAGCTCGCGAAGCTGGCCGCGCTCCTCGCCGCTCCCGACGACGCCAGCGGCATCGACGCTGACGACATCATCGCTTCGCTCCGCAGCGCGATGCGCCTCCCCGCGCTCACCAGCGCCGCCGACGTGCTCGCGGCCATCCGCGCCGCGCTCGCACCCACCCCTTCGGCCCCGGGCGAGATACCCGAAGGCCACAACGATTCGACCGATTCCCGGTCGATGTCCCGCGGCTCGAGGGCCGCAAAGGAAACCCGCATGAGCACCACCATGATGGCCCTCGCGGCTCGGCTCGGCTTCGCCGCTCCGACCGAAGAGGCCGCCGCGCAGCACGTCGCCGCGCGTGCAGAAGAGTCCACGGAGGTCCGGCGCTCGCTGGGTCTGCCGCTCGCGTCCGACGCGCAGGCCGTCGCCGCGAAGATCACCGCGCTGCACAGCGACGCGGCCAAGGTCGCCGTCCTGTCGGCCGAGAACGAGGCGCTCAAGAGCGTCGAGACGGAGCGCCACAACCGCGAGGTCGTGGAGCACGTCGAGGCCCTGTGCGCCGACCCGGTGATGGCCAAGAGCCGCGCCGCGCTGGAGAGCTTCGCCCGCAACGACTTCGCGGCCTTCTCGAAGGCCTACCCGAAGCCCGCGGTGACCGCCGCGTCGCTCGCGCTCACCTCGCGCGTGACCGGCCTCGGCGGGGAGAAGACCCCGACCATCGTGAGCGGTCGGGCCGCGCGTCACAACGACGCCGCTGCCGACCGCGCCAAGGAACTGATGGCGGCCGACAAGGGGCTCTCCCTGGAGTCGGCGCTCAAGCAGGCGTCGCGCGAGCTGCGCGCCGGAAAGGGTAGCTGACCATGGGCCTCTCCTCTCGCTTCCCCGGGCCGCCGATCCCCCTCGAGTCCGAGGCGATCTTCACCGACGGCATGATCTGCCGCGTCGGTGCCGCTGACAGCAAGGTCCGCCTCCCCGGCGGCGCCGATCCCACCGCGTCACTCCTCGGCGTCATCTACCGCCCCGACGGCTCTGCGTGCGCCTCGGGCGACACCGTCGACGTGCTCATCAGCGGCGCGTACCCGCTGATCGCTGCGGGCGCCATCACCCGCGGCGACTGGGTCACCTCGGGCGGCACCGACGGCGGTGTCATCACCGAGACCGCGGGCGCCGGCGTCAACGTCGCCGTCATCGGTCAGGCCCTCGAGTCCGCCGTCTCCGGCGACCGCGTCCTCTGCACCATCAACCCCTTCATCAAGCAGGGCGGCTGAACCCCATGAACGACATCGAATCCATGCAGCTCGCGCTGCTTCAGGAGCGAGGCATGAGCCTCGCCAACGCGCAGGCCGTGGTGCAGGAGCTCAGCTTCTCGCCGTCGAGCGTGCACATCGACCGCGCGCTGTCGGACTTCGCGTGCGCCATCCAGAACCGCGAGGGCATCGCCGACAAGGTGTGCCCCGTCCAGCGGGTGATGAAGCCCTCGGACAAGTTCTTCAAGTACGACGCGGACACGTTCTTCGAAGAGCAGAACGCGACCCTCACGGGCGTCGAGGCGATGCCCGGGCGCGTCCGCTACAAGATCAGCGCCGACAACTTCTCGACCGTCGACTACGGCCTGATGGACTTCGTCTCCAACAAGGAGATCGAGTCCGCCGACGCCCCCATCGACCCGCAGATGCACGCGGTCAAGGTCGTGACCCAGCGCCTCGACATCGCCAAGGAGCGCCGCGTCGCCGCGCTGCTCTTCGCGTCGGGGAGCTACGGCTCCAACTACGCCGCCCTCACCGGCACCGATCGCTGGGACACGTCCACTTCGGACCCGTGCCAGAAGATCGACGACGCGCTGGAGGCCTGCGACGAGCGGCCCAACATCATGGTCATCGGCGCGCAGGCGTGGATGAAGCTCAAGAACCACCCGAAGCTGAAGGAGCTGATCCTCTCGCGCGCCGCCACCGTCTCCGGTGCGACGCCCGACCGCGTGACGCCCGACCTCGTCGCCGCGGTGTTCGAGCTCGATGCGGTGCACATCGGTCGCATGAAGTACAACACCAACCGCGAGGGCGCTGCCTCCGTCCGCGGCTACGTGTGGGGCAAGTCCTGCGCGCTCATCCGCGTCACCGATGACCCCTCGCCGCGCGAGACGGGCGTGTTCGCCAAGCAGTTCCAGTTCGGGATGCGCGAGACCCAGGTCATCGACGCCCCCCTCCCGGGCGTGCGCGGCGGCCAGTTCGTGAAGGTGACCGAGTCGCTCGACGAGAAGCTCGTCGCGGGCTCGTCGGCCGGGTTCCTCTACGGAACGGTGGTGAGCTGATGGCCCGCCACGACCGCGGCACTGGCCATCGACCGGAGGCCTCGCAGCCCCCGCAGCCGCCCCCGGTGCCCGTCGTGGCGTCTCCGTCCGCCGCCGCCCCTCTCCCGCCCCCTGCGCCGCCTGTGGAGCCCCTTGTGGCCCCACCGGCGGCGCCCCTCCGACTCGTCGCCCTCACCTCCATCCATGGGGGGCGCATCTACGCCCCCGGCGACGAGATCCCCGCCTCCATCGCAGCGCAGCTCTCCGAGGGAGAGCACTGGCACCGGGCACCATGAGCGAGCAGACCGCCATCGCCGTTGTGGCCGACGTGACCGCGCGCCTCTCGACGCAGGCCTACAACCGTCTGTACGCGAAGAACGGCGGCGGAGCGCCCGCGGACACCACCTTCCTCACGCTCTGCCTGGCTGAAGCCAACAGCTACTTCCGCGCGATGACTCGCGCAGCCTTCCCTGATGGCGTCTACACGACGACGGACACGCTCGACCCGGCCATCGTCGGGTGCGTGGTCGACCTCTGCAACGACGTCGCCGCCTCGCGGCATTCGTCCTACGACGCCGAGAACGGCTACGCGATCAAGGGCGCGCAGGCCCGCGCGTTCATCAAGCAGCTGAACCGCGACGCAGATGCGCGAGCCCCTGGGAGCGCCGCCGTGCGCCCCGTCCCGCGCGCTGTGAATAACAACCTCACCGACTCCAGCGGCGCGTACACGAACCCCTACGGCCGCGCCGCGGATCGTCGCGACGCCTCCGACTTCTGATGCGCTTCGTGGGCGTCGACGCGTGGCTCTCCGACCTGGAGGGCGCGCTGACCGAAGAGCTTGCGGCGGGCATGGAGCGCGCGGGTGAGATGGTCGCCGCCGAGGCGCGCAGCACCCACGACTACGAGAACCGCACCGGGCTCTTGGAAGAGCGGACGATGGTCGGCGGCCCTGTCACCACGACCGCGAACCACGTCACGGTGCCCATCGTCGCAGACACCCGCTACGCCTCGTTCATCGAGGACGGCACCTCGCGCATCCGTCCCCGCCGCTTCCTCGCGAAAGCCGCGGAGCGCCGCGCCTCCGGCATCGACGCGGAGCTGGCCGTCGCGCTCCACCGCGCAGGCGAGCGCGCCTCCCGCTGACCCATGACCGCCACGCTCTCGACCATCGACACGGCGCTCTTCGCAGCGCTCGCGGCTGGGCAGCACACGGGCACGCCCACCGCGCTCCTCCCCTTCGCCCTCGTCGGCCGCTACGCGGGCGAGGTGAACGAGCAGGGCATCGTCGACGCCTGCGCGCAGTACCCCAGCGCCTTCCTCCGCTACGACGGCGGCGCCTCGACGCGCACGGTGGATGCGGTTGAGGGCGTCGAAGACGCGGGGCTGGAATCGTGGACGGTGCTCGTGTGCTTGGAAGAGCCGCGTGCTGTTGACGAAGCTGCGCAGGGCTCCTCGCCGCTGACCCCGGGATTCCTCCCGCTGATCGAGCGAGTGATCGAGCTCTGCAACGGGCTGGTGTTCGACGGCGCCTTTCGCGACCGCCGCGTCCGCGTCGCCGACTACGGCCGCCCGGTGCTCATCAAGCGCGGCTCGCTCTACGTCTACAGCGTCCGCTTTGAAGCGCGTCGCCCGCTCCCCGCGCTCGCGCTGACCACCGCGCAGGCGGGCAACGGACAGGCCCTCACTGCCATCGCGGGCGACGTGAACCTCACCGGCACCGAGGACACGGCCCCGTCGCCGTTCGTCCAGCTCCTCGAAACGTACTGACCCCCACCGCACAGGACACCCCATGAGAATCACCATCCACATCCGGGCGGTGGGCGACCTCCTCGCGCCCTACCTCGACGACGCCGGCCGATCCATCCCCGGTCGCTACGCCGGCCGCCATCGCAAGACCCGCGAGGCGCTCCCCGAGGGGGAGACGGTCATCGACCACCCCGACTACCAGCGCGCCATCCGCCGCGGTGAGCTCGCGCTCGTCGCCCCGAAGCCCATCGCCCCCGTGCCCGCCGCCAAGGAGATCAGCAAGTGACCACCGGACTCTCCGCCTCGCGCAAGACGCCGGGCATCTACCTCGCCGTGATCCTCGGCGGAGCGGGCACCTCGTCGGGCGACGCCCCGAAGACCATCCTGCTGCAAGGCAACGCCGCTCGCGACCGCCATCACCGCCGCCTCCCCGGCGCTCTCCGTTGCGGCGGGCACCATGGCCGCCGCGACCCCGACGTTCTGCGCCAGCGCCGACGACGCGGGCACCTACGCGGGCCGCGGCTCGGAGCTGCACGCGATGGCGCAGGCCGTGTTCGCGCAGTACCCCGATGCCACCGTCTACCTCGAAGCTGTGGCCGACGGTGGCGGGACCGCCGCGTCGCTGGTCAACACCTTCGCGACGAACGCGAGCGCGGCCTTCACCATCCGCATCTACGCCTGCGGGAAGATCATCGACGTGCCGGTCGCATCGGGCGACACGCCGACCGTGATTGCGACGGCCTGTGCCGAGGCCATCAACGACGTCGACACGCTCCCCTTCATCGCGCAGTTCTCGGCGGGCGCTCTCACTCTCACGGCCAAGCACACCGGGCCTCGCGGCAACGCGCTCGTGTGCGCGTTCTCGTTCATCTCCGCCGCGGGCCTGGAGACGGCCATCACCACGTCGTCGACGTCCTCGGGCGCGGGCACGACGGGCATTCTCTCCGGCGGGACGCAGGTGTCGGGCGAGTACTGCTTCTCCCTCGGCGCGACGCAGGACTCGTGGGCCAACGCCATCGCGGCCATCGCGAGCACGAAGTACGACCGCATCATCGCGTCGTGCACGGACGCGACGAACATCGACCTGCTCGCCGCGCACCTCGACAGCCTCGCGCTGGTGACCTCGCAGAAGCGGATGCAGGGCATCGTCGGCAGCGTCGCGGCCTACGCCACCGCCGTCACGCTCGCGACCGGGCGCAACAAGAGCCGCCTCCAGATCGTGTGGCACTACAACAGCCGCATCCCGCCGTGGGTGGTCGCCGCGCAGGTCGGCGCCGCTCGCCTCATCGGGGACAGCGCCGCGGGGGGTCGCCTCGTCGGAGAGGCCACGGACCCCGCCGCCAACCTCGACGGGCTCGAGCTCGTCAGCGTCACCGCGCAGAACACCGTCGCGGATCAGCCGACCGCGACGGAGATCGAGGGCGCGCTGAACAACGGCCTGACGCCGCTGGCTCCGAGCGCCAACCGCCCGGGCTTCGTCACCGTCGCGCGCTGCATCACCTCGCGGTCGCTGGCGTCGGGCGTGCCGAACTACGCGGTGCTGGACACCAGCAACGTCACCATCTGCGACCACGTCGCCGACGGGCTGAACGCTTCGCTCGCGACCACCTACGCGGGCTTCAAGCTCACGTCCGACAGCAGCGACGGCCTCCCGCCGCGCGCTCCGAACGTCACCTCCCCGGCGCTGATCCGCTCGGAGATCGCCCGCATCCTCACCGGCTACGAGGAGCAGGCGATCATCAAGGACGTCACGGCGAACCTCGCCCTGCTCACGGTCACCGCCTCGGCCACCCCGGGGCGCGTGGACTGCGAGATCCCCTGCGAGCCGATGCCCGGCCTCCACGTTCTCGGCGGCGATGTCCGCCAGCTCTCCTGACCGACTGACATCAAAGGAACACTGCAATGGCCGTCTACTCAGGACCTGGCTTCGTGATCGTGCGCGGGGTGCCCGTGCTTCAGTCGGACTCCGTCGAGCTCGACATCAAGAGCGGCAACAGCCGCGTCAAGACCCTGCTGCTCGGTGACGCGGGGCACTCCCCCGGCGCCGTGGGCGTCTCGGTCACCGTCTCCGGCGGCATCCCCCAGGCGGGGCTCGAGATCGACTGGCCCGCGCTCACCGTGGCGCAGACCGAGGTGCCGCTCGGCTTCAAGCTCGCGGGCAAGACCTACAACTGCGTCGGTGACATCAGCGACTGCAAGATGAGCAGCGGCGTCGACAAGGCCAACGTGCAGAGCATGACCTTCAACGGCCGCCTCGTGAACATCGTCTGATGAGCAGCGACGGCCTCGACGGGTTCGTGCGGGACACCCGCCCGTCGCTCGCGAAGGCGCTCGGGGACCGCGGCGTCGCCGTCCACATCCTCGACCTCTTCGACGGCACGGGCGCTCGCCTCGACGGCATCCCGCTCGCGCTGCGGGCGGTGCCCAACGAGGCGCGCGTGAGGGCCGTTGCGGCGGCGGTGAAGTTCCTCACCGAGAAGTGCGGGCTCACCGAGTCGTACCTCTACGACACCGCGACCGGCGGCGCCGAACTCGACCTGGAGACCAAGGTGCAGCTCCTCGCGGTCGCGCTCTGCGAGCCCGCGCCGCCGCACGCGCCAGTGGTCGACAGCGCCGATGGTCTGCGCGCACTGCTCGAAGCCGACGAGGTGGTGCAGATCTTCGAGAGTTACGCCGACTTCGTGGCCGAACGCTCGCCGCTCTCCCGCGCCAAGAGCGCGGAGGAAGTCGAGGCGGTCCTGTCCGCGCTGGGAAAAGGGACGCTCCCGGCTTCGCGGCTCACGTCCTTCGATTCCGTTACGCTGCGGCGTGCCCTGCACTCCTTGGCTGTGCGGCACGAGAGGCTGATGAGCTCCAACTCCTCGGACTCGTCGCCCTCGAACGAGCCGCCGCAGACCGCGGCCTAATGAGCCTCTTCGGGCTCGACCCGCGTCCGATCGCTGATCGCTGACCATGCCGCGCGCCACCCTCATCATCGACGTCGACACGTCCGCGGTCCGCCGCGCGATGGGCGAGGTGCAGAGCCTCACCCGTCGCGCGCAGGCCGCGATGACTGCCGACGCCACCCGCGGAACCTCCGAGCGAACGCGCGCCGTGCGTCGCGGGGCCACCGCGGAGACCGCAGCCGCGCGCCAGGTACAGCGCGACCGGCGCGCGGCCGAGAACGCCGCTACCGCCGTCGTGCGGGCGACGTCCGCCGAGCGCATCGCCACCGCGGGCCGTGAGTCGCGCGAGCGCACGGCCATTGCCATCGCTGCCGTGCGCGCTGCCACCACGATGGAGGTCGAGCGGACCCGCGCCCACACGCGCGAGGAGATCGCGCGCACGAACGCCACCCGGCGCGAAGAGCAGCGACGCACCGAGGCCGTCCGCTACGGCCGTCGCGAGCAGCAGAGCCGCATGGCAGGGCTCGCACGCGCAGGCGTCGCGACCGTCTACCGCACTGGTGTCCAGGAGCACGGCCAGATCCAGGACGCGCGTCAGCGCTCTGCGTCCACCGACGCGGCTCTTGCGGGCGCTGTAGGTCTCGCTGGCGGTGACGCCAACGAGGCCGCGGCCCGCGCGCGTCAGCTCCACGCATTCGCCGAGGCCAATCGGCTCCCATCGGCGGGCATCGCTGAGGCCGCCGCCGCGGGGCAGGCGGAGTTCAACGTGCTCGGCCAGCGCGGGCAGTCCGTGCAGCAGCGTGACGCGCAGTTCCGCGCCTTCCTCGCCGACTACGCCGAGGGCGCGAACACCTTCGCGGACCCGTCGCAGCACGTCCGCCTGTCGGGGATGCTGCGGTCGGGCGGCTTCGATGAGTCGACGCGTCAGTCGGCGCTATCCGTGATCGGCGCCGCGACACAGGCGGGCTCCGTCGAGGAGGGCGACCTGATCCGCGGCGGCATGAGCGCGATGATCGCCCGTATGCGCGGCGCGCGTCAGCAGGGCGGCGAGACGATGCAGCAGGCGCAACTGCGCGAGCTCACCGAGGCCGTCACCGAGATGGAGGTCGCCAAGTCGTCGGGGCTCACTGCGCGCATGAGCGGCAACATCCTCCGCAACGTCGGCCAGCGCCTCCGCGGCACCGTCGCACAGGACAAGCTCCTCACCAACGTCTCGCAGGCAACGCAGACCGCAGGGCTCACGGCCGAACAGCAGGCGCGCTTGCAGGCCACGCTCTTCGAGGTCGACCCCACTCGCGAGGGGCGGATGCGGCTGCGAGAGCGATACCAGTCTGGTGTCGGGCTTGCCGAAGGCGCCGCTGCTGCGGGCATCACCGGGCAGCAGTTCCAGAACGTGTTTGCGGGCGGCGGATACGGCAACGCGCAGGGCCTTCAGCGCAACGAACAGAACCTCCTCGGCGGGCTGCTCAACCGCGACGCCGAAGGGCGCACGGGCGTTGAGGCGATCCGCGCGATGCAGGGCGCTGGTGGCATCACCGCGGCGGACCGCGAGCGCCTCGCTGGGGTGCGTCAGGGCACCGACGCCGCGACGCTCGCCGGGCAGGAAGAGCACGCGCTCAATGCTCGCAGGAACAACCTCGCCGCGGGCATGAGCGACACCACGGCGGACTTCGTTGCAATGCACCCCGTGCTGACCAGCGCCGTCCAGGGGTTGACCGGGCTCGCTACCTCCGTGGGCGGATGGATGGGTATGCGCGCGGCGCTCGGGTACAGCGCGACTACCGCCGCCACTGGCGCCGCGGGTGGAGCCGCCGCCACCGGCGCGGCCACGACCGGAGCCGGCGCGCTGGCGACCGTTGGCGGCATGGTGCTCGCGCCCCTCGCCGCAGCGGCTGCGATCCTCCTCCACACACGGAGCGACAACGACTCGACGGACATCAACGCCGAGGGACTGCGACGCGCTCGCGCGGGTGGCTCGGCCACGGGTCCGGTGCAGGTGTCGCTCACCCCGGAGTCCGCGGCGGCCGTCGCCGCGGCGATGCAGAGTGCGCCCATCACTGCCGCTGTCACCCCGCACGACGCCGCGCACGCGGCTTCCGCTGCCGCTCCCCAGGCGCGCCGATGAGCCAGCCCCTCGACACCCTCGCCGAAGCCACCTACGAGGGCGTGCCCTTCCCCGTGAGTGCCCTCTCCGTCGAGGGCGGCCACGACTTCGCGGAGCACACGGCCTACCTGCGCCGCGGGGCCGACATGGAGCCGTGCGGCCAGAAGGCCTACCGGGGAGCTTCACCATCCCGTGCGTCGACACCCCGGCGCTCGTCGCGCGCTACGGCCCGCTCTTCCGCGCGCTGCGGGAAGCGCTGGTCACGCTCTTCGAGAGCGCCCCCATCGGCACCCTCACGCTCCCGGGTACGACGCCTTCACCGCCGCCATCACCGGCTGGACGGGCGAACTCTCGCCCGACAACCGCAACGGCGTCGACCTCAAGGTGACGTTCACGGAGCACAACGGCTCTGCCTCGCTCCTCACGACGCCGTGGAGCGCGACGCCTGCGAACACGCCGGCGACCGTCGCCACGAAGGCCGCGAGCACGGATGCCGCGATGGCCGCCGTGAGCGCGACCGGGTGGACGGCGACCACGGCGGTGATGACGACGCAGCTTGCGGCGCTCGAGGCCGCCGCGCTCCCCTACACCGCCGTGGCCGAATGCTTCCGGCTGATGCTCGCGCCCATCACCAGCAACCTCGCACTGGCGCTCTTCGCCCCGGCGTCGGCGCACGCTGCGGTGGTCGAGCTCCTCGCCCTCCAGGCCGCGGTCTACGACCTCCGCAGCCGCTACTCCCCGACGCTCTCGCAGGTGCGGCTCTACACGGTGCCGCGCACGATGGCGCTCTGGGAGGTCGCGCAGAGCGTCTACCAGGACGCTTCGCTGACGACGCTCCTGCGGGCGGCCAATAGCATCCCTGATTGCTTGTTCGTGGCGCAGGGCACCGTGCTGACTGTCCTCCCGAAGCCCTGAGCCGATGGCTACGCCGCACACCGTCGCCGTCACGCTTTCGAGCGGGACGGATGTCGACGTCTTCGACCGCTACACCATCACGCTCGACATGATGCGCGCGGGCAACCCGTGGACCGTCTCCATGTGGCGCTCCATCTCCGGCGCTCGGGAAGCGTCGTGGGAGGTGCTGCGGCGCGAGGTGAAGCTGGGCGAGAACATCACCCTCTCCATCGATGGCGCGGCGCAGATCACCGGGCGCATCGAGACGCTCCGCACCGCAGCGCCCGACGACAAGGGCGGTGCCACGATGGTCATCAGCGGCCGCGACCTCGGCGGCATGGCGATGACGTGGGACGCGGACCCGACCGTGCGGCTCAAGGGCCTCGCGCTCTCCGACGCGCTGACCGCCCTCTTCACGCCGCTGGGCGTGGCCGTCCTCGTCACCGACGCCGCCGCTGCGCGCCTGGTGCAGTCGGGCACCAACCGCACCTCGCTCGGCCGCCCCTCGCGCCCACACGCCACGCACACCACCCGCCCGCACAGCCCCTCGCGCGGCGTGCACGCGGCCCACGCGAGGCGTCGCGCGCAGCCCATCGACCAGAGCCACCCGCGCGCCGGGGAGAAGGCGTGGGCGCTCGCCGAGGAGATGTGCCGCCGCGTCGGCTTCCTCATGTGGGTCGCGCCCTCGGCGGCCGGTGGCCTCGCGGTCGTGGTCGACGTCCCGGCTTTCAGCACGGCGGACGTGTTCACCTTCGGCCGGCGCATCGAGAACGGCGTCGCCACGGGCAACATCCTCAAGGGCGCCGAGAGCTTCTCCATCAAGGAAGTTCCCTCCGAGGTGAACGTCTACACGGGCACCACCCGCGGCGACCTCGTGAGCAACCGCAGCCGGTCGCAGACGTTCAACGTCGGGGTCGAGACGGCTGCGGTCAACCGCGGCTTCCTCGCGTCGCCGATGCCCGCGCAGGTGCGCCACATCAAGAGCGCCCGCTCTCGCACCCTCGCCGCGAGCGCGAAGGAGGGGGAGCGCGTCATCGCGGAGGCGATGGCCAGCTTTCGCCGCTACGAGCTCACCGTCCAGGGCCACGGGCAGACCGTCGCGGGCGTCGATCGCCTGTACGCGCTGAACACGATGGCGCGCGTGCGTGACGACCTGTGCACCTCGCCCGATGGCGCTCCGCTCGATGAGTCGATGCTCATCACCAGCGTCACCTTCGAGGGCGGGCGACAGACCGGCACGACGACGACGATGGTGCTTGTGCCGAAGGACTCCATCTCCGTGATCCCCCAGGAGTGACCGTGGACGAAGACCCCATCGACGCCTTCAAGGTGCTCTCGCTCACCACATCGACCTCGCGCCGCGTCCTCACCGCGCAGTGCGCGGGCGTCGGGAGCGAGGGCGCCGACGCCACGGCCGAGCGCTTCGACGACGTCGAGGTGGCGCAGCCAGCGGGGCTCATGGCATCGCCCGCCCTCACGGCCACGACGGAGGCCCTCGCGGTGCGGCGGGGCGATGAGCTCATCGCGCTCTTCCTGATCGACAAGGGCGCCACCGTCCAGGCGCTCGCGGCGGGGGAGACGAAGCTCCACGGCGTCAACGCGACCAACGCGGCGACCGTGGTGCACATCCGCGCCTCGGGGGCGATCGACATCACCAGCGCCAACAACGGCGCGATCAACATCTCGGCGCACGGCACGGGCGACGTGGTGGTCAACGCCGGGACGAAGAAGGTTGCTGTGGTGGGCGACGTCACCACCGGGCACACGCACGCCTTCGCGCTGACGGCCGGGCCTTACCCGGTGGCCGGGACCATCACCAGCGCGACGGACACCATCTCCACCGCAGCGGGCTCCCCGCGCTTCAAGGGCTGACACCATGGCGCTTCAAGTCGGGGATACGGCCTGCACAAGTGGCATGGCACAAAGGATCTACCTCGCCATCGTCGGCGGCGTGAACACCGGCTTCTCCGGCACGCTGACGGCCGCGCAGGAGAACAGCATCAAGGCGCTCGCCTACGGGATCGCGGTGGGCGTCGTGGGCGAGATCCAGACGAACTCCTCGGTGACCGTCACCGCGGGCATCGACGCCTTCGGGGCGGGCATCCCCGCTGCTCCCGTAGTGCTTTCCGGGGGCGCCATATGAGCTATGCAATCACCAGGGCGCTCGGCTCCGCTGGCGCGCCTACGCTCGTCCTTCGTGGGAACTGGACGCGCGCCACCTCCCCGGCGCTTGAGCAGGTGCTGATCGCTCTCCGCACGCAGCTCGGGAGCTCGCCCGCGATGCCCTCCCTGGGTGTCGATTGGGCGCGACTCGACAAGCTCCGCACCTCGGCGCAGGCCGACGCGGAGACGGCCATCAAGGCTGGCCTCGACTTCCTTGTGCGCGCCGGGACCATCCGCGACCTCAAGGTGAGCGCGAGGGTGTCCGCCGCGCGCGGGACGCTGACCTACGCCGTCGACTTCTTCGACGTGCTGCTCTCGACCCGACAGACCACCGGCACGCTCACCCGCGGCGCCTGACAGGACACATGAGCTACACCGGCCGCGCCCGCGACACCATCCGCGACTCCCTGCTTTCCTTCTGGTCGCAGGAGTACACCGCCGCGGGGGAGCGGCTGCTGATCGCCCCCGGCTCCGACGCGTACCTGTGGGCCTCGGCGCTCGCGGTGATGCTGGAGGGCCTCGAGGCGCAGGCCGAGAGCGTCGCGCGGGACATCCTCCCCGACCAGGCCAGCGACGAGGCCATCGCGCGCCACGGCAGCGTGGACGGTGTCGCCCGCCGCGCCGGCGTGAGGGCGCGGCACACCGTCACGGTCACCGCCGGGGTGGATGCGACGTACACGTTCCCCACGGGCGTGACGTACCGCATGGCCTACAGCGACGGCACGCTCTACACGGTCGACTCCGTCGCCGTGACGATCGCCGCGGGCACCGGCACCATCACCGTCACCGCGGCGGACATCGGCGCCGACCCGACCCGCGCCGTGGCCGACGTGCTCACCTTCGTCAGCGCGCCCACCGGGCTCGACGCTACGGGCACCGTCGCCTCCGTGGCGACCACAGGGACCGATCAGGAGAGCTACTCCGCGTGGGCCGCGCGCATCATCGCCCGCAGGCAGGAGCGCCCCGCGAGCGGCAACCGCGCCGACTGGCAGGACTGGGTCGAGGGCTACACCGGCACCACCATCACGAGAGCCTACGTCTACCCGCTCCTCGCGCCCCCGGCGTCGTACCCGGGCGCAGGCACACCCGATACGCCGGGATGCGTGACCGTGGTCGCTGTCGGCCCCGCGCAGGGGGACGTCCTCACGAACACCCGCGTAGTACCGACTGACGACGCCTCGACGCGCACGGCGGGCGCGGCGCTCACTCGCATTCGCGACTACATCGAGGGCGACCGCACCGTCGCAGGCGTCGCGACCGACGACGGCACGATGCTCCGCCCTGTGACGATGGTGGCCGACAACGCGGCCGTCGAGGCGATCAGCGTATCGGCGCAGAACGTGGTGCTCTCCTGCACGATGACCGCGACCAACGCCTTCCCCTGGGTGGGCGCCATCGCGATCATCCTCAGCACGGACACCACCATCAAGGTCACGGGCGACTACACCGCCCTCGCAGGGAAGCGGGCCCTCGTACTCCCCGCGACGCCCACGGAGCGCGGCGGCTACCGCGCCGTGACGCTCGGCAACGCGAACTTCGCGGCGGGCGACACCACGTTTACGCAGGCCACGGGGCAGGAGGTCGGATTCCCCACGGGCTCGATCTACCCGTGCCCCGCGAACTGGGGGACGATCCGCGACGACGTCTTCAGCCACTTCGACGGCCTCGGGCCGGGGGACACCACACCCGCGAGCCGGTGGCCCGCCGAGGACGTCGAGGCCCGCGCGACGCTCTACCGCACCGGGCTCGCGGCCGACGTCATCAACGGCGCGCAGTCGCCTGCGGTGGCGACCGGCGTCCTCTCCTGCACGGTGACGACGCCAGCGGCCGACGTGACGCCAGCGGCCAAGACCGTCGTCACCCTGGGGTCGTTGCTCGTGACGCCGTAGTCACTGGCACCGGCCGTTCCTGCACACCAGGCCGCTGATGCAGACGTTGCCGCAGCGCCCACAGTTCGCCCTGTCTTCGGGGATGTGCGCCTCGCAGCCGTTGGCGAACATACCATCGCACTCCGCGTACTCCGCAACGCAGGTGTAGACCGCCCGGCCGTTGGTGCAGGTGCACTCCCCATGCGCCACCCTGCACCGCTCGCACGCGGCCACGTCCCAGGCGTAGGAGCCATCAGGGAGCGCGGGCCACTGGACATCGACCACGTCGGGCGTGTCGGTCCCACCGTCGACCACATCCATCCCACCAGCGTCCACCGTCACCGCGTCGAGCGCCCCGGCATCCACCGCGGGCCTGTCTTCGCCCACGTCGATCACCGCTCCGCTGTCCGCCGCCACGGCGTCGGGAGCGCCCGCATCGACCACCACGCACGCACCGCCCACGCACACCGTCCCGGCTCCGCAGGCGCCCCCACAGGGGCCAGCGTCGGGCGTCGAGGCGTCGGGCAGGAGCACGGGCTCCGCGGCGCAGGCGGTGAGGGCGAAGAGCAGGGCGAGGGCGTAGCGCATCCCCGCAGGGTAGCGCCGCCGGGGGAGGGGCGGTCAACGGTCGCCCTTGCGCTCCCACCATTCGGACATCCACCCTCTCTAGCGACGGCATTCCTGCGCCCTCCGCGCCCCCGGACCCATGCCCAACATCATCCAGCCGCTCCCGACGAAAGAGGGCGCGATCGGCGACCTTGCGCGCCAGCTCCTGCGACTGCTCGGCCCCGCGTACCCCGCGGCCGACAACTCGCTGAACGCGGCCGACGCGATCAACCTGGGGCGCGGCATCAGCGACGCGCGCGACACCAACGCGGCTTCGCTCAACGAAGCCTTCCCTGACACCGCGCTCTATCTCTTGAGCGAGTGGGAGACGATGCTCGGGCTCCCTGTGAGCTCGGGCCGTCTCACGACGACGGAGCGCCGCGCCGCGCTCCTCGCCCGGTGGCGCACGCGGTTCTCGGGCTCGCCTGACTCCATCATCAGCGCCCTGACGCCGCTCAACAGCGACACGCCCCCGACGATGCGGGAGACGGTCGCCATCGAGTCGACGGCC
>JADKKK010000020.1 GCA_016720545.1 Myxococcales bacterium | reverse complement strand
GGACGACGGCGTAGCGCGAACTCCATGGTGAACGTGCCCTTGCCCTGGGGGCGGAGCGGAGGTCGGTGGAGTAGCCGAACATGGCGTTCAGCGGCACTCGGCGGTGACGTTGACGCTGTCGCCGGCGACGGTCTCGAGGATGACGCCGCGGCGCTGGTTCACCTGGCCGACGACGGCGCCCTGGAACTCCTGCGGCGCCTCGATCTCGACCTTCATGATGGGCTCGAGGATGGTCGGGGCTTCGCGGTCGCGTAGGCCTCACGGAAGCCCATGAGCGCGGCGGTCTGAAGGCCATTTCGGACGAGTCGACCGCGTGGGCGGCGCCGTCGTTCACGACGCAGCGGACGCCGACGATCGGGAAGCCGATGAGCGTGCCCTTGCGCACGCCGTCGCGGAAGCCCTTGTCGCACGACGAGATGAACTCGCGAGGGATGGCCCCGCCGGTGACGTCGTCGAGGAACTCGTACGACTCGACCGCGTCGGCCGGGAGCGGCTCGATGTAGCCCATGATCTTCGCGTACTGGCCCGAGCCGCCGGTCTGCTTCTTGTGGGTGTAGTTGATCTCGCCGCGGCGCGTGATCGACTCGCGGTAGGCCACCTGCGGCTTGCCGGCGATGACCTCGCAGTTGTACTCGCGGCGCATGCGCTCGATGTAGATGTCGAGGTGAAGCTCGCCCATGCCGGCGATGATGGTCTGCTGCGACTCCTCGTCCTGGTGGACTCGGAAGGTGGGGTCTTCCTTCGTGAAGCGGTTGAGCGCCTTGGAGAAGTTGACCTCCGTCGAGCGGTCCTTCGGGGCGACGGCGAGGGAGATGACCGAGGCCGGCACGTGCATCGACGTGCGGGTCCAGTTGACCTGCCGTCGGTGAAGGTCTCGCCGGAGCCTGGCCTCGATACCGTAGAGCGCGACGATGTCGCCGGCCTCGGCCGAGGGGATCTCCTCGCGGTCCTCGGAGTGCATACGGAACATGCGCGGGACGCGCACCTTTCGCATCTCGTTGCTCACGTTGAAGATGGTGTCGCCCGCCGAGACCGTGCCCTGGTAGACGCGGAAGTAGGTGAGCTGGCCGTACTTGTCCTGCTGGAGCTTGAAGGCCAGGCCGACGAACGGCTTCGACGCGTCGGACTCGACCACGACCTTGGCCTCGTTGTCGTCTGGTCGAGCGTCCGTTGACGACCTCGGTGGGGCGGGCAGGTAGTGGACCACGCCGTCGAGCAGGAGCTGCACGCCCTTGTTCTTGATGGCCGAGCCGCACATGACCGGGGTCATCTTGAGGGCCAGCGTGGCGCGGCGGATGGCGGCGCGGAGATCGTCGACCGAGATGGGCTCCTCGTTCAGGAACTTCTCGCCGAGCTCGTCGTCGACGTCGGCGACGTCGGCGATGATCTTCTCGCGGGCCGCCGCGGCGGCGGCGGCGTAGGCCTCGGGCACGTCCTCCTCGCGGATGGTCTCGCCGTCGGCGCCGTCGAAGTAGAAGGCCTTGCCCACGATGGGGTCGATGATGCCGGCGAACTCGTGCTCCGCGCCCATCGGCACCTGGAGGTTGACCGGGTGGTGCCCGAGCTTCTCCTTCAGCATGAGCGAGACGCGCTCGTAGTTCGCGCCCGGGTTGTCCATCTTGTTGACGAACGCGATGCGGGGGACGTGGTAGCGCTTCATCTGCCGGTCGACGGTGATCGACTGGCTCTGCACGCCCTTGCCCGAGTCGAGCACCAGGATGGCGCCGTCGAGCACGCGGAGCGCGCGCTCCACCTCGATGGTGAAGTCGACGTGGCCGGGGGTGTCGATGATGTTGATGTTGATCGGCTGAAACTGCTGCTGCGAGCCGCGCCACTCGCAGTACGTCGCGGCCGACTGGATGGTGATGCCCTTCTCGCGCTCGAGGTCCATCGAGTCCATCTTGGCGCCGACGCCGTCCTTGCCGCGGACCTCGTGAATCTTGTGGATCCGGCCCGTGTAGAACAGGATGCGCTCGGTGAGCGTCGTCTTGCCCGAGTCGATGTGCGCCGAGATGCCGATGTTGCGGATGCGGTCGAGGGGGATGCGAGCGGCCAAGGGAATATCTCTTCGTAAGAGGGCGGTGGTTTCAGGGCTTGCGCGTGCCACCTACCACGTCGGGCCCAGCGTGGGGACCTCCCGTGACGCGAAACATGCCGCCGCGCCTCGTCGGCGAGCCAGCGCGCCGCCCCGGCCGCCTAAGAGAACGACAAAAGGTAAACAGTTTTCGACGGTTGAAGCGATGGCGCCGATGCAGACCGGCGCGACCTCGCGGCGGCGTCAGGCGCCCAGCAGGAGGGCGCGGACGTCGTCGGGGATGGCGACGGCCCGCAGCGACGGCGGCGAGGACCCCGTGGCTTCGGCCCACACGCGGGTCTCTTCGCCTTCGACGACCCCGCGATCCCCGATCGCGAGCCGGTGCTCCACGGTGAACGAGCGGCTCCCGACGCGCGCCACTCGGCTCGTCGCCAGGAGGGTGTCGCCGTAGGTGGCGGGGGAGCGGAAGCGCGCCGCGGCCTGCACGAGCGGGGCGCCCGTCAGGCGGTAGCGCTCGCGCAGCACGTCGTGCCCGAGCCCCACGCCCGCGAGGAGCGCGTGGGTGCACTCGTCGAACCACGCGTAGTAGCGGGGGTAGAAGACGATGCCCGAGGCGTCGCAGTCGCCCCATGAGACCTCGACGCGCCGCACGGCGCAGAGGCCGGGGCCGTCGCGATGGGGGCTGGAGGTGGAGTCGCTCGAGTCGCGGAGTGGCATGGTCTGCGGGGGGGGGTCATGCGACCTCCCGTTGCGCTGGTGCGCAGACCGCCCACGCTAGTCCCCTGGAGTCGTGGTTCGTATCAGAAGTCGGGTCTTCGGTGTCATTCCGAGGAGCGAGGGGTGCCCCGTTTTCGGCGGCGGCGGCCCGTCCTCAACTCGGACGTCGTTCCGCGCGGTGGAGGCGGCGCTTTGCGCTCAGGGGACAGTGGTTTCGGGTGTGACCGCGCGAGAACGCCGACCTCGAACATGAGTATCCTCCCACCGCCGCCGAAAACGGGACACCCCTCGCCCCTTGTGGCGAAAGGCCGAGGCGCGCGACTTCTGGAAGGGATCACGTTTCCAGGGGACTAGCACCCCGTTGATGAACTCCCACGGGGTGTCCTTACGGAGTCGTGGGGCGCCTCGCTGGAGCTCAGCCGTAGCGCGCGCACACGAGCGCGTGGTCCGAGTCGATCGTGGGCTCGCCGCCAAACGGGTGATCGCGGAGCGCCTCGTTGAAGAAGGCCACGGACGTGGCGCGCGTGCAGGCGCTCGGTGTGGAGGATGTGATCGATCTGCTCGGGCTCGCCGCGGTGGAGCGCGGAGAAGCGGTCGCTCGTCGGCGCGCGCGGCCGCCGCGTGCAGTGAGGGCTCGAACCCCGAGCCGAGCACGACCCGCACGGGTACCGAGTCGAGCGTGTCGTTGAGGTCCCCCATCACCACCACCTCGGCGCCCCCGGCTGCGGAGCGCTCGATGGCGGCGCGCACGAAGAGGGCCTCGGCGGAGCGAGACACGAGGCTGCGGAGGTCGGCCTCCGCGCGCTGCGTGCCGCTCGTCCAATCGAGCTCGCTGCCCTCCTCGTCCTCTTCGGCCTTCGGGAGCTTGCTCTTCCAGTGCATGCAAAATACATGGATAGGCAGGCCGAGCGCTCGGAGCGCTACCCGCACCACGCCTCGCCGGAGCGGCAGCCGCCCCGCGAACGGAGGCGTCGCCGCGGCGGAACACCGGGAAGGGGAGGGACTCGGCGCGGAGCACCTCCCGCTCGAGCAGGGCCACCCGCGCGAGGATCGCGTTGCCGATCCCGCGGCGATCGGCGCCGCCGAACACGACCTCGTACGACGCGCCCCCGGGCACGCGCGCGAGCACCTCGCGGAGCAGCGCCTCGAGCCGACCTCTTGGAGGGCGACCACGTCCGCGTCGGCGCGGGCGAGCTGCGCCGCGATCCGGCGGACTTGGCCGCGCGCACGGGGGAGGTTCCGTGGGGACTCGAAGTAGTCTTTGACGTTGAACGTCGCGAGCGTGAGCGTCACACGCTCATGCTACGCCGGCGCGCGCGAGGGTCGCGAACGTTACGAGTTGCCGAGCGCCTCGTCGACGAGGGCCTTCGCCCGGGCGATTTTCCGCTCCTCCTCGGCGGACCTGGGGCGCTTCGTGGGCGCGGGCGTCTTCGCGTCGACCTTGCGGGTGAAGAGGCGGCCGAGCAGGCCCTTCGGCGGCGAGAGCTCGAACGCCCCCGCCTCGAGCAGCTCGGGCGTGTCGCGGAGCTGGGCCACGATCACCGGGTTCGAGTCGACCCAGGCGAGCGCCTCGTCGAAGGCCTCCGCCTGCGTGACCTCGAGGTGCTTCTTCACGCGGCGGGGCTCGTGCTCGTACACCCGGCAGAAGACGGCGAGCGTCGCGGCAGACTCCTCCACCGTGAGGTGCGTGGCGCGGTGGAGCTTGATGCCGCCGCAGCCCTTCGCGTACACGGCCGCGCCGTTCAGGAGCAAGATCCCGAGCCCGAGCGCGGCCGCGCACACCTCCGACACGGGGCCGACCTCGCCCGGCGAGACCTCCTCGCCCCCTTCGGCCAACACGAGCGTGCCCACGGAGCGGGCGAGGGTGGTCGTCAGGGTGACGGGGCTGCCCGCGTCGCGGACGTCCACCACCACGCCGTAGCCCTGGTCCATCGAGATGACGCGCCCGCGCGCTGTGGGACCACCGCTGCCGCCGCCCGTCCCGCAGCCGCCGCTGCCGCAGCCGCCGCCGGCCTTGCCCGTGTCCTCGGGTTCCTCGAAGCCCACGCGCAGGGGGAGGTCTTCGTCGAGGGGGGTGTACGACACGAGCCGCGCGAGCAGGCGCTCGGTGCCGTCGTGGTCGAGGGTGAAGTCGTCCGGGAAGAACTCGCCGGTGGGCTCCACGAGGACAGGGACGCCGATGACCTCGCCGTGCGACGCGCGGAGACGCGCGGCCTGGGCGATGAGCCAGGAGAAGGTGTCGGGTGAGAGCTCCATGTCCCCGGAGCTTAACCCGAGATCCACGGACGTCCAGCGCGTCTGCGGGCGCACGCTGGATGCGCTCCGCCGGACGACGCCCGGCGCCCCAAAGGCGAGCGCAGCGCAGAAAGGGCCGAGCGCCCTGGGAACTTGGTTATCCTCTCGCCGACCATGTACCGGCAGCCGCCCACGCCCTCCGAAGAGATCAACCTCTACGTTCGCACCTACTACTCCTTGCTGCGATCCACTGGGGAGGTGCGCATCCGCGCGCTCGAGGAGGCCCACGCGTTCTCGAGGTCGGCGCTCCACCTCGACGCGCTCTCGGCCAAGGTCGACCTGTCGGCGTTCGGGTACGCGGCCGGGCGCCTGCCCACGTGCTTCCCTCGCGTCCGCCAGATCGTGCTCGGGCAGTCGCACGAGCTCTTCGAGGCGGCCGGGTTCGACGTGCGCACCTGGCAGATCGTCAAGACGCGCGGTCGGCGCCGCCCCATCCGCTGGGACGAGGGCTCGCGCCTCGCCGTGTTCATCGCGAGCGTCAGCGACATCGACGACCTCGTGCCCATCCTGGTCGCCTACCAGATCGAGTGGAACAAGCTGCACAACGCCCTCCGCGGCTACGAGGGGCGCGAGGCCGAGCTCGTCGCGTCGCCCGAGCCTTGGCCGGCGCGCTGTCCATCGAGCCCGGCGACGTGGAGCGCCTCGTCGACGCGTTCGGCAAAGACCACTACGCCGACGGCCTCGCCGAGGTCATCGCGCGGCCCCTCGACCTCCGCGCCCAGATGCTCGCCTCGTCGTACTCGCAGTACCAGCGCGCGGCCCAGCGCTGGTGGGGCGGCATCGAGCCCTCGTACCTCGAGAAGAGCGCGAGCCGCCGCGCCCCGGTGTACTTCGTGTCGTCGAACACCCACGCGGTGGCGAACCTGCTCGGCGGGTACGCGCAGTCGCATCGGCGAGAGATGATCGACTGGGCCATCCGCGCCGACCCCGAGGGCCTCGGCGAGGACGTGGCGAAGGCCGCCGAGAGCGGCCGCGAAGAAGAGGTCGCCCCCCTGCTGTACTACCTGCTCCGCGCGTTCATCCACGCGGGGCGCGACGACTCCAAGATGAACGAGGTGCGACGGTTCGAGTCCACCAAGGGCCTCCTGCACCTCTCCGGCCCAGGGCGCATCGACGTCGACGCGCAGATCCTCCGGCTCTCCGACCTGGACCCCACCGCCATCGATCCGCGCCTCCGCGTGCCCGGCGTCGAGCGCCTCGCCCAGAGCGAGGCGGTGCTCATCAACATCGACTACCCGCTCGGCATGGCGGCCTACCACCTGCTGTCGCGCGTGGGCCAGGGCGTGGGCGAAGTGCGTGGAATCTACATCATGGGGAAGGCGGCGACGCTGAACGGGCGCGTGGGCGACGTGCTGCTCTCGAACACGGTGTACGACGAGCACTCGGGCAACACCTTCCTCTTCCGCAACGCCATCACGGCCGACGCGGTGGCGCCGTTCCTGCGCTTCGGGAGCGTCTTCGACAACCAGTCGGCGGTGACGGTGCGGAGCGCGTTCCTCCAGAACAAGGACTACATGGCGACCTTCTATCGGGAGGGCTACACGGTCCTCGAGATGGAGGCCGGCCCCTTCCTTGGCGGCGTGCACGAGCTCTCGAACCCGCGGCGGCTCCCGTCGAACGAGATCGTGAACCTCACGCCCGACGTGCACTTCGACGTGGGCCTGCTCCACTACGCGTCGGATACGCCGTACTCCCGTCGGCAGTCGCTGCTCTCGAAGAGCCTCAGCTTCTTCGGGGTCGACAGCACGTACGCGTGCGCGATCGCCATCGCCCGCCGGATCTTCACGCAGGAGCTCGCGCGGCTCGACGATCGCCGGCCCTCGCGGTGGCCGGGACCTTGAGCGCGGGCCTCACGCGAAAGCACACGCGGACGCCCGCTGCCGCGATGGCGCCCGCGGCGCGCCTCTCGCTCACCGTGGCTCGTGGGGTCGACGCGGGCAAGCACGTCGAGGCCGACGCGCGCGCTCCGCTCTCGATCGGGACCGCGGCGGACAACGGCTTCGTGCTCTCCGACCCCACCGTGAGCCGCTATCACCTCGAGCTCGAAGCGAGCGAGGCCGGCGTGCGGGTGCGCGACCTCGGCAGCTCGAACGGCACCTACTCCGGGCGCTCGCGCCTGCGCGACGGCGACGTCCCCTGGGACACCGCGCTCCTGCTCGGCGACACGGTCCTCGTGGTCTCGCGCGCGGCCGACGCGGCGGCGGAGGCGCCTCGTGCGCTGCCAGGCTTCGTGACGGTGAGCCCGCGTATGCTCGAGGTCGTCCGGCAGGTGAGGCGCCTCGCGGCCTTCGGCGGCTCGGTGCTCGTGTTGGGCGAGACCGGCACCGGAAAGGAGCTCGTCGCGCGCGCCCTGCACGACGAGGGGCCGCGCCGGGCGGGCCCGTTCGTCGTGGTCGACTGCGGCGCGCTCCCGCACGCGCTCGTCGAGTCGGAGCTGTTCGGTCACGAGCGCGGGGCCTTCACCGGCGCCGTGGCGAGGCACGCGGGGGCCTTCGAGCGCGCGCGGGGGGGCACCGTGTTCCTCGACGAGATCGGCGAGCTCTCGCAGACCGCGCAGGCGTCGCTGCTCGGCGCCCTCGAGCGCCGGCGCGTGCGCCGCGTGGGCGGGGAGCGCGAGATCGAGCTCGACGTGCGCGTGGTCTCGGCGACGCACCGCGATCTGCGCGCCGAGGTGAACCGGGCGGCCTTCCGCGCGGACCTCTACTATCGTCTGGCCGGAGCGCTCATCTCGCTGCCCCCGCTCCGCGAGCGGCCCGAGGACGTGCCGGCGCTCGTCGCGCACTTCACGCTCGACCTGGCGGGCGCCGCGGACGCGCTCCCGGCGGAGTTGGTCGAGCGGTGGCGTCTCCAGCACTGGGCGGGCAACGTCCGTGAGCTGCGCAACGCCGTGGAGCGAGCGCTCGCGGGTGAGCTCGACGCGCACCCCGGGTACCCCATGCCCGCCATGCCCGCCGCGGGAGGGGCCCTCGAGCCCGCGGACGGCGGCGCCGCCGTCGAGCGGTACCGCGACGCGCGCGCGCGCGCGGTCGCCGAGTTCGAGCGGTCCTACGTGGCGGCGCTGCTCGCGCGCGCCCAAGGCAACGCGTCGGAGGCCGCGAGGCTCGCGAAAATGGACCGCCCCTACCTGCTCTCGCTCCTCAAGCGGTACGGTCTTCGCTGAGGCGCGCGCGCGCCGAGGTCCGTGTATACTGCACGTATCACCGGCCCGGCCCGTCGAGCGGGCCCGTGACGCAGGTGACGGGCTCGCGCTCCGCCCAGAAGCGGTAAGGCGTGTACCAGAACCCACCCTCGAGGCCGCGGCTCGCCCGCCGCCACGCGCCCAGCAGGTAGCCGAAATCGCGCAGGCTGCGCTGGTCGACCGAGCCGCCGAAGAGGTCGAACGCCGTGAAGTCGGAGAGGTACGCCGACTGGAGCCCGCCATCGGTCACGAGGTAGGCCGTTCGCGCGCCGAGGCCCACGACCATGGCGCCCAGGTTGCGCAGGTTCGTGTGCGTGTGGTCCGCGCACGGGTCCACGAGGATTCGCTCGGTGGGGACGCCGCCCGCGCACCGCAGCACGTTCGCCAGCGCGAACGCCTCGACGAGCGGCGAGTGCACCGCGCCCCCGCTCACGATCACGACCGGCGCGACGCCCCCACGGAGCGCCTCCGCCGCGCGGCGCGCGCGCTCGACGTTGACGCCTAGGCGCGGGAGCTCGACCTCGGCCGCCCAGTCCCCACACGCCGCGTCCGGCGGAGCGCCGACGAGCGCGCTGTCGCCCTGCGCGGCCGCGCCGTAGCCGGGTACCAGCACCGCCGCGTACGCGTAGGCGCGGAGCGGCGCGCGGGAGAGCGCCGCGAGCGCCCGGAGCGCCCGGGCGTTCTGCCGCGCCGCGTCGCTCCGAACCGAGGCCGCGAGCGGGCACGCGAGGTCGTGAGGGAGCGCGACCGTGTCGCCGTCCGCGATCGCGTCGTAGGCCAACGCCAGCCGCGCGACGTGGGCGAATGTCGCCTCGGTGGGGAAGCCGCAGCCGGCGGGCGTCGGCGAGGGCCGCGCGCCCGCGGGCGTGTGGGTGACCTCGACGAAGCAGCTCTGCGCGGGCCGGAGCTCGGCGAACGAGGTGTGCGCGCTCGCCTCGCGGTCGTACCCGACGGCCCGTCGCCACTCGCCGCACAGCAGCGCGTGGCGCGTGTCGGCCGGGGCTGCGCCGAGCATCGGGCCCGGAGGGAGCGCGCGGGCATCGCGCGGGGGCACCGTGTCGCGCGCGCAGCCGGCGAGGCCCGCGGCGAGCGCGGCGAGCGCGGCGAGCGCGGCGAGCGCGAGGCAGGGCGCGGGCATCGCGCGGGGGGACGGGGCAGCGACGCGGCGGGCGCTTCGAGAACGCACCCGCGCACCATAGAGCATCGGGCAGGCTGGAGCCGGGCGACCTTGGCCCTCGAGCTGCGCTCCGCGCCGGCGCGTTGACCCGCCTCAGTCCTCGGCCGCCACCGACGCGAGCGCGCCCCGAGGTCTGTGCAGAATGCACGTGAGTGGCCGAGCGTGCGCGGCGACTCAGACGCCGGGCTCACTCCTCGGCGGGCCACTGCCGGTACGCTACGCGGTGCGCGGCGACCACGACGCCGCCGAACAGGGCGAGCACGAGGCATGCCCACGTCTCGTGAAATCGGCATGGAATCAATAGGTTACAGAAGAATGCCGCGAGGAGCGGGTAGAGCAGGAGCCGCTTGCCCACGCCGAGCGGCACCGCGTCGGCGATGGCCGCCAGCGCCCCGCGCCCGCCCGCGTGCGGCGGCTCCGCGCGCCAGTCGCCGCGAGCCGGCACCGTCGAGCCCGCGAGCGCGAGGCCTGAGTCCGCCCCCAGGCGCTCACCGCACTCGTGGCAGGCCCACTGCGTGAGCCCGGCGCCACTGGCACACGGGACACGCCCTCGTGCGCACTCCGGTCGCCACGTGCCACGCTGGCGCGTCCGCGAGCTCCAGCGGCTCGCCCGGCTCGACGCGCGGCGCCTCGCCCTCGACCCCGCGGGGCGGCGGCAGGTCGAGCTCGGGGACGGGGAGATCGGGCGGCAGGTCGCGCAGGTCGAGGGAGTCCATGCTCGGACGTCTTGCAACCCGAAGGCCAGCCGCGCGGGAGTCCGAGCACGCAGGATTCCTCCGCGCGCGAGGCGAGCTCCCCGGGGCTGGCCCCTACGCTGTTGGCCCCGGCCTACAGGCCGGCGTCACCCATCGCCCTCGACGCGGCGCCGCACGTAGAAGGCCGCGCACGCGACGCCGGCGACCGTCGCGAAGAACAGCGAGGCCCACCCGAGTCCGACCAAGGCCAGCAGCGCGGCCACTCCAAACCCGTAGGTGGCCACTCGCTTCGAGACGCCGGTCGGGAACACCCCGAGGGGCGCTATCCACGCCGGCACGGGGGCCCGCACCACCATCGCGGGGCGAAAGGGCGTGAGCGCGGAGAGCGCGCCGACGCCGCAGGACGGGCACGTATCGGTCGAGACGTGCAGCACGAGGCCGCAGGTGGCGCAGGCGAGGGGCGTCGCGGCGACGAGCGACTCGGGCTTGCGGGCCACCGCCTCGAGCTCGAGCGGCTCGGAGCTGCGCTCCTCCTCGTCGGGCTCGATCACCCTCTCGGGCGGGCGCTGCCCAGCGCCGGCGGGCGCGCCGAGCGGCGCCACGGAGCTCCGCGACCGTGGGGGTGCGACGGTCACGGCGGCGGCGGGGGGAGGGCGGCGTGGCACGTGGGCAGTCAGGTCCGGCACGGGCAGCGGGGGTGGCGCGGCCGGCGCGCGCGGCTCCGGTGCCTCCCCCCGCGCGAGCGCCGAGAGCGCCTGGTGCAGCTCCGTCGCGTCGGCCGGGCGCGCCGAAGGGGCCTTCTCGAGGCACCACGCGACGAGGTCGATGACGCCCTCGGGCAGCTCCGCCGGCGCCATCATCGCGCCCGGGGGCACGTGCAGGTGCTGGTAGATGAGCGTCGCCGCTTCGCCGGCGAACGGGGGCGCGCCGGTGAGCATGCGGTAGAAGAGGATGCCGAGCGCGTACACGTCGGCCGGCGGCCCCACCTCGTCGCCGCGGATCTGTTCGGGGGACATCGACTCGAGCGTGCCGATGAAGCTCCCGGGCTCCGTGAGCGTCTGCGCGTTCTGTGCCTTCGCGATGCCGAGGTCGAGCACCTTCACGCGCGCGCCACCCTCGACCAACATCACGTTGTTCGCGGACAGGTCGCGATGCACCACCCCCGCCGCGTGGAGCACCGCGATCCCTGCGGCGATCTGCTGGGCGAGGGCCAGGAATTCGTCGAGCGGCATCGGCCCACGAGCGGCGCGGGCGCCGAGCGACTCGCCCTGCAGCAGCTCCATCACGAGGTACTGTTCGTCGTCGCTCGAGACGGCGACGTCGAAGACCTCGACGAGGTTCGGGTGACGGAGCTGCGCGGAGAGCTTGGCCTCTTTCTCGAAGCGCTGGAGGTAGACCGGATCGCCCTGCAGGTCGTACGCGAGCAGCTTCACGGCCACGTCGCGCTCGAGCCGCAAGTCCCTGGCGCGGTACACCGTCGCCATCCCGCCTTGCCCGAGCAGCGCGACGAGGTTGTATCGGTCGCCGAGGACCTGCCCGATCACGGCGCCACGGCCCACTCCGCGCGCGTCACTCAGCCGCCTCGATGCGGCGGCGCACGTAGATGCCGATGCCGGCGAGGGTGGACACGACCGCGAGCCCCCAATAGGCGATCTTGGCATCGACCTGGAACGCCCAGAGCCCCGCGGCCGACGCGCCGCACAGCAGGATGACGACGATCGCGAGCCAGATGGGGAGCACCGCGAGGGGCACGAGCCACACGGGCGGCCCGTCGCGCTCGAGGAGGGTGCCCGGCGCGCGCTTGACCCGCGCGAGCGCGACGTCGCCGCTCCACGGTTCGGCCAAGCGTACGCCCGCGCGGACATCTCCCGGCGCGACGCCACCCAGCGCGGACTCTCGCGGCGCGCTGTCTCGCGGGGCTCGTGGCGGGGCTTGCGGCGCGCTGCACGCCGCGCAGGTGCGGGTCCCGGGGGGCACGGCGACCCCGCACGCGCCGCAGGTCGGACCCGCCGGTCGCGCCATGACCTCGGTGCGATCGGGCGCGCTCGGGCTGGGGTGGCGCCTCGTGCTGAGGTCGAGCTGGAGGTCGGCCACGGGGGCGGGCGCGAAGACGGGCTCTCCCGCGCGCGGCGTCGGCACGGTGCGCTCGAAGGCCGCGCTGATCTCGACCTCGATGAGCGGCTCGGCCGCGCCCTCGGTCGGCTTCGCGGGCAGGCGCTCCGGCGCGGTCGGTCGGGGCCGCGCCTGCGCTGGCGCGCCGAGCGCCTCGTCGAGCGCCGCGCGGAGCTCGCTCGCGTTCTGAGGGCGATCCTCCGGTGACTTCGACAGACATCGGAGCACGAGGTCTTCGAGCGCGCGCGGGATACCCGCCTCGGGGACGCGGACCGAAGGGCGCTCGGGCGCGACCTCGAGGTGGTGGTGGATGAGGCCGGAGCGCGCCGCCTTCGGGAAGAGCGAGGAGCCGCAGAGCATTCGGTAGAAGAGCGAGCCCAGGGCGTAGACGTCGGCGCGCGCGTCGAGCGGCGCCGAGCCGAGGATCTGCTCCGGGGCGATGTACTCGAGGGTGCCGAGGAACATGCCCGCCTCGGTGAGGTGGGTGGTCGCATTCTCCGACTTGGCGATGCCAAAGTCAAGTATCTTGACCAAGTCGTGCCGATTGCCGTGGCGGACGAGCATGACGTTCGCCGGCTTGATGTCGCGGTGGATGAGCCCCGCCGCGTGCGCCGCGCCGAACCCGTCGCAGAGCTCGCCCGCGAGCGTGACGAACTCCTCGAGCGGGATGCGGCCTTCGCGCTGGAGGCGGACCGCGAGCGACTCCCCCCGCAAGAGCTCCATGACGAAGAAGAGGTCTCCGCTCTCGGTCTGACCGAAATCGAAGACCTCGACGATGTTCGGGTGCCGGATCTGCGCAGTGCTCCGCGCCTCGCGGAGAAAGCGCTCGCGCGCCTCGGGCGAGTTCGCCTGGGGGCGCACGACCTTCACCGCGACCTGGCGCTCGAGGGTGAGGTCCGTCGCCCGGTGGATGGCGCCCATGCCGCCCTCGCCGATGAGCCCGTCGAGCCGGTAGCGCCCCCCGAGGACGGTCGTGCGCGGCGAGGCCTCCATGACCCGTGAGCCTAGTGGATCTCCGGGCCCGAAGGGGGACGAACTCAACCCCAGCGGGCCCTCCGACAGCCGCCGGCACGCCGACGACCCGAGGTGCTGCTCTCGGCCTTCAGCGCCGCTGGACGCCGCGCCTTCGGCGCAGCGATCAGCCCGCCTCGCGCTCGACAGCTCGCGCCCGCGCGGATCGGCGCGCACGGGGGGGCGACGAACCCAGCCTGCCGGAAGGGGCGGCGTCGCGTGCGCGAACGTGCGATCGCTCAGCGCCCGAGGCGCCACCGTCCGAGCCGTCCCCGGTCTGCCACCCGCGACGTCGGCGCGCGACGCCGTCGGCGCTCGTAGGCGAAACGATGGGGCCGCGCCCAGGAACGGTGCCGTCCGTTCGCGCTGTTGGACAACCGGCAGCGGCGTGGTTCGTGCTCGGCGACCTTGACACTCACCCCGAAATTGGGGAAATTCGCGCATGTATCCACAGCGTTCAGTGGTCGCTGGAGCGACCAGGCGCCGCCTCCCGCTCCCGCTCCCGGTCGCTGGTGTTCTCACGGGCCTCGTGCTGGTCGCGTGCACGTCGCTCGAGGGCCTCATGGGAGGCGTCAAGCCCGGCGACGACGGGGGCACTCCCGTCGAGGACGCGCGCGCGGACGACGCACGACGCCCAGAGGACGCGCGCGTCGAGGACGCGCTCGCGGACGGCAGCGACGCCGCGGCGGACGTGACCCTCGATGGCGCCTCGATTCCCGTGCCCGACTATCTGCTCGCGCTGGGCGACTATCAATACGCCGGAGTGGGGGCGCCCACGCTTACGCAACTTAGCAACGGCAACGTCCAGGAGAATCGCCTCCTCGTTCCGATGACGGGGTCGATGACGGTTGGCGGGCCGGACTGCTACACCTTCACGATGAGGGCGGCCATTCGCCACACCTGGAGCCTCGACTTCTGCAGGAGTGGAGATCGACTCCTCGAGGTCAGCGGCAAGGACATCCAGACGTGGTTCGGCACGATGACCAACACGGCGAGCTGGCGATGCGACGCGGGGAACCCTTGGTTCGGACCCGCCGTCGAGCGCGATCTGACCGCGATCCACGACTGCCAGGGCCAGAACTCCGTTCCCGCCACCTCGTTCCGGCAGGCGGGGTTGATGACCTTCCTGGGTCGCAAGATGATCGACGTCGAGGGGGCCGATGTGCCCGTGTTTGGGGTCGAGGTGCGGCGCACCGTCAGCGGCGCCCAGGCCGGCACCCAGACGCTCAAGCTCTGGATCGCCGTCGCCACGGGGGTGCCGGTGGAAGGAGAGCGGGCGGCCAACGTCACCACTACGGCCCCGGTCGTCGGTACGGTCGAGTTCGAAGAGATGACGAGCTTCAAGATTTACTCGATGAGGCCGTCGAGCCCCGATGCGGGCGCGGACGCTTCGAGGGATGCCCGCGATGATTGAGCGCTCCGGCACGCGGCTCGTCGCCGTCGTGGGGCTCGTCGCGCTCTGCTCGACCCAGGCGGGGCTCGCGCTCGCGGCCGACGGGCCGAGCGCCCCCGCCGCACCACCAGCGCCACCCGCGGCCGAGCCGACGAGCGAGCAGCAGGCGAAGGACAAGCTCGCCTGCGTCACTTCGTACGAAGACGCCCAGCGCCTGCGCCTCGCGAACAAGCTCCTCGCGGCGCGCGAGCAGCTGCGGGTGTGCCGCGGTGACGTGTGTCCAGGGCTCGTCCGCAACGACTGCGAGAAGTGGCTCGGCGAGGTCGCCGAGAGCCTCCCCTCGGTGGTGCTCTCGGCCCGAGATGGCGGCGGGCGCGACCTCTTCGACGTGAAGGTCACGATCGACGGGGCGCCGCTCCGCGCGGGCCTCGACGGGACCGCGGTCGACGTCGATCCGGGCGCACACACGATCGTCTTCGTGCGCGGCAGCGACACGAAAGAGGAGCGCGTCCTCGTGCGGCAGGGCGAGCACAACCGCGTCGTCGTCGGCGTCTTGGGGCGGTCCCCCGCCGCGGCTCCGCTGCCCGCCCCCGCCCCCGCGCCGGCCTCCACGCAGCCCCCCCCTGGCGACGAGCGTGGCCCCGGCACGCGGCGCGTCGTCGGGCTCGTGGTCGGGGCAGCTGGCCTCGTCGGTCTCGGCGTCGGCGGCGTGCTCGGGCTCACGTCGAACGGCGACGCGCGCGAGCTCCACGACACCTGCGGTCTCACCCGGAGCTGCACCCAAGACCAGCTGGACGCGATCATCGGTCGACGCACCGTGGCGGGCGTCGTCGCGGGGATCGGGGGGGCGGCGCTCGTGACCGGGATCGTGCTCTACCTCACGGCGCCGCGCCCAGCGTCGGCCCACGGGCTCGCGCCTCACGAAGGCCCCGCCTCGCGCTGGACGTGGGGAGCGGCCCCGGTGCCGGGTGGCGCCCTCGGGGCGTTCGGCGCGTCGTTCTGAAGGGACGGGCGGGCTCCGCGCTCGACGCGGCTCGGCGAGGGCGTCGGGCTCAAAGAGCGGGCGATCGAGCTCCGCTCATTCTACCGAGTCGCACGCGAGCGCAGGCGCAGCGCGACGGTCCTCAGCGAGGCGGTGTCCGCGTCGGCGTCGACGTCGCGCGCGCCGCCCGGGGGCGCGGCGGTGCCCTTCTTGAGGGCGGCGGCCGTGAGTGGGGTGCCCGAGGGCGGGGTGGCGGCCGTGAGTGGGGTGCCCGAGGGCGGGGTGGCGGCCGTGAGTGGGGTGCCCGAGGGCGGGGCGGCGGCCGTGAGTGGGGCGGCGCCCGAAGGTGGGGGGCTCGAGGTGCTCAGTCGCTCGAGCAGCTCGGCGCCCTCCAGGTCGCCCTCAGGCGCGAGGTGATCGATGGCGTCGAGCAGCGCGCTCCGCACGATCGGCTCCTTGGTGGCAGCGACCTTGGCGAGGAGCGCCTTGCGGGTGCCGTCGCCCCCGAACATCGCCGCCATCCAGCAAGCCTTGATCGCCTCGGCGATGTGGGATCGCCGCGCGCCCGTCGCGGGGGTGGAGGGGCCGTCGGTCGCCGAGGGGGGCGCGCTGGGTAACGCGATAATCTCCACGTAGCAGGCGGCGTCGCGGCCGCAGCGCTTCGTGACGCGCGCGGCGCCGGGGAACTGCGCGCGCTGCGGATCCGCGCTCGCGAGCCCCTCGAGTGCGCGGTGGACGGCGTCCACCTGGGTGGGATCCATGAGCTTGACCATGGCGTCGACCGCGCCGGGGGCGGCGCCCTCCGCTTGCGCGGTGCCAAGCTCCTTGATGAGCCAGGGCACGAGGCGCGGATCGTAGAAGCGGGCCGACGCACCCAGCAGAGCACCCCGTCCCCTCGCACGTGGCCCCGCCGAGCCCGTCGAGCGCGCGGGGAGCTGCTCATAGGCGCGCAGGAAGCCCTCCTGCGTCTTCGCGTCGCTCGGAAACCGAGGGAGGCTCAGGGCGAGCATCGTCCGCCGTCCGTCGTCCGTCGCGGCTGCGACGAGCGGCACGAGCCCGTCTCGCGCGGAGCGCGTGGAGAGCAGCGTCAGCGTGTGAACGAGGGCGGCCGGTCCAGCCCCGTCCGGGTAGCTCGCGGCGAGCTTGGCGAGCTCCGGGTCGGCTCCGCTGAGCGCGCCGAGGAGCGCCGGCTCCGCCTCCTTGGGCCTGCGGACGAGCACCGCGGTGGCGCGCTCGTGGAGGGCGGACTTCGTCGGACTGAGCAAGATCGCCACCAAGGCTCTCGCCGCGCGCTGAGTGTGGAGCGTGTCGAGCGCGTCGAGCGCGTCGAGGACGTCGATCGCGGTCCTCTGGAGGTGCTGCACCTGGTCGGTCTGCGACGCGGGGGATGTGTCCGCCGGGGCGGCGAGGAGCGCGATGGCCTTCGGGCCGTAGGTGGGGCTGCGCACCGCGAGCACCGCGTCGCGCAGCAGCGCCGTGAAGAGCACCGAGCGGGATTGAGAGGGACGGAACGCCTCGAGCTGCATCCAGAGCGCCTCCACCAGAGCCGCGGGGAGCTGCGCGCCCTGGCGGACCAGCGCCCTCGTGGCCTCCGCGGCGAGCCGCGGTTCGGCCTCGTGGGCGGGGTCCACGTCGCGCAGCGCGCGCGTGAACGCCCCGATGGCGCGCCGGTCACCGGCGTCGGTCAGCAGGTCGAGGATGTTGACTCGAGTGTCGCGTCCGCGAGCCCCTCCCTCGTAGAGCTTGGCCAGTGGTGGCACGATCTCGTCTCGCAGCGTGGCGGCTCCGTGCCGCCGCGCCGTTGATGGACGGGGGCGTCGTCGAACAGCACCCTCAGCCGCCGGACCGCCGCCGCGCGTCTCTGCGGCTCCTGGAGGCGCTGCGCCCACGCCCTCGCGGTGTCGTCGTCGGGCCTCCCCGCTGCCGCGGCGTTCGGCGCCGCCGGAGATCTCGGGTCTGCGCTGCCGCCGCACGCGGCCACGGCGAGCACGAATGGAGAGAGCCACAGACGGACGCGCATAGACACCTCGCTACGGGCGCCCCGGCGTCGCCACGGGCTTGGAGGATACCCGACCGAGGCGGTGCTCGGCGCGGCCGAAACGACGCGAGCAAACGATGGGCGCGGGCCCTCGCCCGTGGAGAAGCAGCGCTCGGGCGAGGGGCCGCGAGAAGTCGGCTCCGACCGCGAGACGAGCCGGCACTTCCCAGGCCCGACTACTGGCCGCCATTTCGCATGTGGAGTGGCGTGGCAGCGCGCCGGATGCCGGTGGCGAACGAGGCGCCCGAGGAAGTCGACCGCGAACCAGTCGCGCCACCCGCCCGCCGCGTTGGCCGGGATCGTGATGAGGTCCGCCCGCCTGTTGCCGTCGCTGTCTCCGACGAGAACGCGGTATGTCGCCCCGGATCCGCCGTTGCGCATGTGGCCTGGCGTAGGTGTGGCCCACATCGTCGACCGGAACCCGGTGCCACTGGACAGCTCGACCGCGTACCAGGAGGCCCAGCCGCCGCCGCCGTTGGGGCTCACCGTGACGAGGTCGGTGCGGCCGTCGCCATTCAAGTCCGCGGCGACGACGCGGTAGTCGGCGAGGGCGCCGCCGTTGCGCATGTGCGTGGGCGTCGCCGCTGGCCCTGGGCCGGACGAGAAGCCAGCGCCGGTCGAGATCACCGGATCCAGTCCTTCCACCCGCCACTCCCGAGCGGCGACACGGTCGCGATATCGCTCTTGCCGTCTCCGTTGTAGTCGCCCACCAGGAAGCGATATCCACCGACCCCCCCGTTGCGTACGTGTTGTGGCGTGGTCGACGGCCACTCCGCAGAGACGAAGCCCGTCCCCGTCGAGAGGGCGACCGCGTACCAGTCCTTCCACCCGCCCGCACCTCCGCCGAAGGCCGCGAGGTCGATTCGCCCGTCGCCGTTGAAGTCCCCGGGCAGGACCTCGTAGCGCCCGAAGCCGCCGTTTCGAATGTGCTTTGGCAAGCGGAGCGGCCACACCTGCGAGGTGAATCCCGTCCCGGTGGAGAGCTCGACGGCGGCCCAGTCGGCCCAACCCCCGGCAGCGTTGACGCCAATCGTCACGATGTCGGTCTTCTTGTCGCCGTTCACGTCGACGGCGAACACGCGGTAATCCGAGAGCGCTCCGCCATTCCGCATGTGGAGCGGAGTGCTTGCCCGCCAGACGCCCGACGCGAAGCCGGTCCCCGTCGAGATCTCCATGCCGACCCAGTCTCGCCAGCCCCCTCCGCCCGCCTGCGAGATTGTAGCGAGGTCCGTCTTGCCATCCCCGTTGAAGTCACCCGTGAGCGTCTGGTAAATGCTGTCCTTGCCACCGTTACGCATGTGGCGCGGCGTTCGCGCCTGCCAGAGCCCCGAGCCCCCGTTCGAGAATTCCAGCGCGAGCCAGTCGCTCCAGCCGCCGTTGGCGTTCTGCGAGACCGTGGCGAGGTCCGTCTTGCCGTCGCCGTCGAAGTCGCCCGTCAGCACCTCGAAGAGCTTGGCGCGCTGGGGTGGGGCCGGCTGACGATAGCGTGGGCGACCGAAGCCTGCGATGATGCCATTGTTGTAGCGGGTCGTCTTCACCACCGCTTCGCCCGAATTGCCTTCGATCGTGACGACCGAGGTCGGCCACCCCGAGGGATCGGCCACGATTCCCACGTGGTCAATCGAGTCACCACCGTCTTGCCAGTTGAAGTAAATGATGTCGCCCTTCTTGGGCGTATCGAACCACTCGCCTCGTGCTTTGAAAGAGGCTACTCCGTTCGGAGTGTACTCGGTCCTCGGGATCGTGCCATTGGGGCCGACGCTTCCTCCCGCGTCCTCGACCATCGACATCACGAACATTCCGCACCACTCACCGGTCGGATAGCCCCATCGGGAGCCCCAAGGGGTCACCTCCGAGCCGTCCTCCCGATAGCCAATGTGGCGCGAGGCCTGCGCGAGCACTTCGTCGGGTGTTGGGGCACCCTCGTTCAGCGCCGTGCCCACCGACTCGACGTCGACCTCGTGTGGTGCATATGGAGGCTCCACTTCGTCCGGCGCGCAGCCTGCCGCGACGACGAGCAGCGCGAGCAAGGCCGGCGCAAAGGGAGAGGCGGGACGTGCGGACCGGATGGGAGATGGGTGCATCATGCTCACTTCGAGAGCAGGAACCAGGCCAGCTCGAAGTAGCGCGCGTTTCGCGGATCTCGGGTCGCAGCACTCTCGATCAGCGGCCGCGAAGCCGACCGGCGCGGCCTCTCGGCCGCTCGTGGCTGCGCGTGGCGTTCGGGGGCGGACAGGCCGCTCCAGCGCTGGATTCGCGGCGAACGCCGACGACGCCGGCGACGCGGGAGCAACGTCGCCGAGCTCGCCGAGGCGGGCCCTTTTCCGCGGCGAGCTGCCGGCGACGATCCGTGTCCTTCCGACTTGCGCATCGCCGTCGACGCGAGCGCCTCTCGCCGTTGCCGTGGGAGCAGGCGGCGCTACGGCGCCTGCCCATAGGGGTTCGGCGGCGCTCTCGCGGGGATGAGCCTGGGCGGGGGCGGCGCGGGCGTGCCGCGCGTTGCACCCGACGCGGAGGCGGACGCCAAGGCGCTCGCCGACGGGACAGGCTCGGAGGGCGGGCGAGGTGTCGAGGGGAACGCAGCGCTGGGCTCGCGGGAGATCGGAGGGGGCGCGCCGCTCTGCGTGACGGGCGGCCCTGTCGTCAGCGAGTCGTTGTCGCGGCCCAATATGGCGAGCCCGAGGCCGAGGCCCACGACCCCTACGCCTAACAAGACCAGCGCCACGTGCGAGGCACGAAAGCTCCTCGGGAGGGCAGCCTTCTCGGGCGGCGAATGACGTGGGGCCACCACGCCCGGTTCGCCCCAGACCAACGCTGCCGGGACGAGCTCGGGCTCTCCCTGCTTCGACTCGGTGACGTCCGCGTTCACCCGGGGCGGTCCCGAGGCTGGCCCCGGGGCCATGTCCCGCTGTACGAAGGTCGCCGTAGGGAGTCGCTCTGGCTGGGCTACGTCGGCGGTCGAGACGAGGTCTCGCTGCACGAGGGTGGCAGTGGCGAGCCGCTCGGGCTGCGCTACGTCGGCGGTCGGGACGAGGTCTCGCTGCACCCGCACACCCGAGGCCGTGGGCGAGGCCTCGAGCGCCGTGGTCAGCCGCCGGCGACGCTCGACGAGATCGGCCCCCGCCACGCGCTTGACGAGCGCGGCCACCTCCGCGTGGTTCGCGACGAGGTCGGCGGTCGAGCACGAGCCTCCAGGTCCTGCGCCAGCTCGCCGACGCTCACGTAGCGGTCTTCGGGGTGTCGAGCGAGGGCTCGCGCCAGCACCGGGGCGAGGGGCGCGAGGCTCGCCTCGAGCTCGTCGAGCGGAGGCACCTCCGCGCGAAGGATTCGCTTCAGCGTATCCACCTCGTTCGCGCCCTTGAAGAGGCGGCGACGCGCGAGCGCTTCCCACGCCATCACCCCGAAGGAGAATAGGTCGCTCCTCGCGTCGGCGCGCCGCCCCTCGACGTATTCGGGCGCCATGTACCCGAGCTTTCCCTTCAAGACGCCGGTGCTCGTCACATGACCGGCTCCAACCCCCTTCGCGATTCCGAAGTCCGAGATCCGCGCGACGCCGTCGATCCCGACCAGCACGTTGCTCGGTGAGACGTCGCGGTGGACGAGGCCGAGCGGCTGGCCCGCGTCGTCGGTCGCGCGGTGAGCGGCGTGGAGGCCGGAGGCCGCGTCCAGGAGGATCCGCACGATCTCACGGGACTGGCTCGGGACCGGTGCGTCGCTGGCCTCGCGCGAGAGCTCGACGAGCGTGCACCCCTCGACGTAGTCGAGCACGATCACGAGGTCTCCCCCGTCCTCCTCGATGTCGAGCACGCCGACGATGTTCGCGTGGTGAAGGCACGACGCGACCCGCGCTTCGACCTCGAGGCTCGCCACGGTGTCTGGATCGCTCCGGAGGTACGGGTGGGCCCGCTTCAGGGCGACGAGCCGCGAGAACCCCGCCGCGCCGAGCGCCCTGCCGACGAAGACCGTCGCCATGCCTCCGGTGCCGATGCGTACGAGCGCCTCGTAGCGCGAGGTGGACCGCCTCATCGCGGCCGAGGTCACCGAAAGGTCCCCGTGACCATGAGCTGGCCGGGCGCGACGCCGAGCGCCACGGGCGACTCGCGAGCGCCGCCAAAGTTCGTGAAGAAGGCGAGCACGACCGTGGTCGCGGCGAGCACACCCGAGGCCCCCCACGCGACGCGGGCGGCCGTCTGTGCGTCACTCCCGGAATCCGAGGTAGCGCGGCTCGGCTGTGCCACGAACTCGTCGTGACGCGACTTCACGACAGCGGTGAGCGCCACGCTCGTGCCGATAGCGACCGCGCTGAGCCCCGCGGCGGTGGCAACCACGATGGGTGAGAGCCCCGCGGGCGGTGCAGGCGCCAGCCTCGGGGCCTCAGGTGTCGGGGATGGCGGCGCGGTCTGCGGGGAGGTCAGATCGGCGGCCGTCGGAGCTAGCTCGAGGGTGGCTCCTCGACCGACGTTCACCCGGATAGTGAGGGTCGTTCGTCCTTCAGCGTCCACACGCGCCAGAACCGGACCCGGGTTCACGAAGCCAGTGGTTCCGCCCGGGATCGTTCGCTCCTCCACCGTGGCGCGGCAGGCCACTCCGGCCGGGCACGTAAGATGAATTCTGCCCGCCTCCGCGCCAAACCGCCTCCGGAGCTTGGCGGCGAGCGCCGAGAGCGAGCCGTCGACCGCGCGTCGTTCGGCGCGCTCGGCCAAGTCCATGCCGAGCCCCGCGTTCGGAGAGAGCAGCGCCGCCGCCATCGCGAGCTGTAGAGCACGCGCGTTGGGGGCGTGCTCGTCCGCGCGTGCGAGGCGCGCCGCCGCGACCGGGTAGTCGCCGCGATCGTAGGCAGCCGCACCCTCGGCGTAGTCCACGCGCGCAGCGGCGACGTCCTCGCCCCACGCAAGCGAAGGGACGAAGAGGACCCCACACAGCGCGGCGTAGAAGAGAGCGCGGAGCCGAGCCATCCTGGCAAGCATATCGGCTCCGGCTCAGCGCCGCCCGAGCTTCGCGAGCAAGCGCCCGAGGTAGGTCCGGTCGAGGCCCGCCATCTTTGCGGCGAGGGTCTGGTTGCCCCCCGTCTCGGCGAGGAGGCGCTCCACGTAGAGCTCCGTGAATCGCGCCGCGATGCCCTCGCGCTGCTCCAAGAACGGCGTGTCGAGCCGGACACTCGTCGCGAGCGCGGCGTCGAGCCCCGCGGGCGCGGGTGCGGGCGCGGTAACGGCGTCGTCGAGCCCCCCCAGCGCGACGAACGCGCGGACCGTGTTGCGGAGCTCCCGAACGTTCCCCGGGAACGAACGTCGACCGAGCTCGTCGAGCAGCTCGTTCGGGAGCCCGGCGACCCCCTCCTCGCGTGCGAAGAGCGATGCAAGCAGCGCGATGTCTGCCGGTCGCTCGCGGAGCGGGGGGACCCGGAGCCTCACGACCGCAAGCCGATAGAACAGATCTTCTCGAAAGCGCCCCGCCGCGATCTCGGCGGTGAGGTCGCGGTTCGTGGCCGCGATGACCCGCACCTCGACGCGGCGTGGGACATCTTCGCCGACCGCGGAGACCTCGCCGCGCTCGAGCGCTCGTAGCAGCGCCGGCTGGACCTCGAGCGGAAGCTCGCCGATCTCGTCGAGGAGGAGCGTCCCGCCCGCCGCCGCCCCGAACGCGCCGAGCCTCGTCTCGGTCGCACCCGTGAACGCGCCCTTTTTGTGCCCGAAGAGCGTGCTCGCGACCAGGTTCTGGGAAATCGCGCCGCAGTTGACCGGGACGAATGGCCCCTCCGCCACGCGCGAGCCCTCGTGAAGTGCGCGAGCGACGAGCTCCTTTCCCGCGCCCGTCTCGCCCTGGAGCAGAACGGGCACCATCGAGCCGTCGAGCCTCGCGACCATGCCGAACAGCCGCTGCATCACGTCCGACGCACCCACGAGGCCGCGGAACCCGGCCAGCCGGAGAGGCTCGCCCTGGGCGACCACGTCTGGCTCGAGCTCGATCGCGATCGTCTGCGCGCCGAGCCGGATCATGTTGCCGGGCGCTAGGACGATGCGCTCGACGCGGTGGCCGAGGTAGAACGTGCCGTTTCGACTGCCGAGATCGCGTACGAGGACGCCCTCGGGCACGAGCTCGAGCTCGACGTGCCGCCGGGACACCGCGGGGTCGTCGACGACGAGATCGCAGGTCGAACCTGCGCCGAGCGTCGCGGTGCCTTCCTCGATGCGCAGTGGCGCGGTCGAGGCTCCGACGATGCGCACTCGTACAGGCAGGGGCGCGCTGAGGGCGGCGCCCCGCACAATGGTCCGTGTCCTCGATTCGCCCATCTGGCTCACCGTACTTGGAGCGCAAGGCGAATTCAATTCGGCCACCCACCAGGCAAAGTCGACCGCCCCGCGGAGCCCCGCCTCGACCACGGGCTCGACGTCCGACACCGTCAGCGCCTGGCTTCCGGCCTCGTCGAGCGGGAGAGAGAGAGAGAGAGAGAGAGAGAGAGAGAGAGAGAGAGAGGGCACGCGTCGACAGGCGCCAGCCGACCCGCGCGTCGAAGGGACACGCCGCGCGCGAGGGCCTCGATGTGCTTCGTCCGAGACTGCGAGCGCGAGGCGCCGACACCCCCCGAGTTCTTCGCGGTGACCTTCCCGCAGTTGATGTTGCGCTCCGCGTACTTCACCTCGCGGCCATCACGGTCGAACGTAGAGAGCAGCCAGTCGACGCCGTCTGGAGCGCACGCCCCGGCGCGGCACCGCACGGCGCCGAACGCGCCTCCACCGCCGCCCGAGTCAACGTCCGCTCGACGGCGGGAGCCCGTCCGGCTGCAGGAGACCACGAGGCGCGCGACCCAGGCCAAACGACCTTTCGCGAGCCCCGATCGTACTCGGTCAGGAGGACCTTCCCGACCAGGCACGAGTTGCTCTCTCCGGCCCATCCCCAGTTGACTGGCCCCACGGGACCGAGGCGGAGACCGCGACCGTAACGCAGCAGGAGTTCCCTGGTCCGGTCCCCGCTGGCGTGGACGACCGCGACCCCGCCCCCGCAGCCCGTGGTCGCGAGCCGAGAGTGGAAGGCTGGCACGAGAGACGCATCTTCATGGTGTCCTGCTGCGTGTGTTGCCGTGCCAAGGTGGCATCGCGAGTCGAGTTTTGCAGGAACGGTGCCAGGGCGCGCGCGGGGAGGTTGAACGAGGAGCGCGCATCGCGCACGTTCATCCAGCGGCCTGTTGGCCCCGACGGAGTGGCCTGTGAGCCTCTCTTGGCGCTCAACAGGCTTGCGTGGTGGCCTTGGCCGCGAGGGCCCGGCGGAGGGCACCCACGCGGGTAGCAACTTGGACGGCCGGGCCGGGCAAAGCAGCGGCGCGGGCTGTGCGGCCCGCGAGCCGCACCCGAGCGGCCGCCAAGCCCCGAGCCGCAACGTGGCCGTGGCGTAGGCTCTGGCTTCCGCTGGACAACGCGGGTGGCGTGCTCCTTGCTGAGGCCGGGGCATGCACAACACTCCGAGACACACGCTGACGAAGCCTCTTGCCCGACCGATCATGCTCGCTGCGGCCAGTCTGACGCTCGCGTTCTCGAGCGCCTGCGGGGAGACCGTCGAGTTCACGACGCCCGGCCGCGCCCCGCCCGTCGCGGGGGACCTCGTGATCGAGGTCGATGGCGTTCCGCGCGGCTTCGGCAAGCCGCGCCTCACCAAGGACGGGAGCTACAGGCCAATCATCTTTGCAGAGATCGGCGAGACGGCGACCGAGGCGCTCATCCGCATCCCGGAGAAGGCCTCAACGGTGTCTTGCGCCGAGACCCCCAAGGCGATCGTCCTCACGACGAGCAGCCCGCTCGAGCACGCGAACACCGCATACTACCCCATGGACTGGGTGGCCTCCGAGTGTTCTATCACCGTGTCGAGGATCGACGCCGCCGGCGCGCAGGGGGCGGAGGGCTCCTTCTCGGCCACGCTCGTGCGCGCCGGGGATGAGGTCGGTGGCAAGACGGTCGAGGGCCCGAAGACGATCGTGGTGAAGGGGACGTTCATCGCCTCCGCTCGCCGATAGCCCGCCTCCGGACCGTCAGGCGGTTCGCGCCCATTTGCTCGTCGCGCTGCCCGAGTCGCGCTGCCCGAATCGCTCCGACGCGCGCGAGCTGGTGGGTCGCGCGGCCCCTCGCTCGACTACTTGCCGCAGCTCCAGAAGGAGACGTTCTTGAAGACCACGGTGACCGTCGCGTTGGCCGGAGGTGCGCCGACCCACGTCGGCCCGAGCTGGAGCGAGCGCACCGGAATGCGAGAAAAATCCCGAACGAGCGGGCCGTCTACCCCGTCGAAGCGCACCTGGATCGAGCCTCCCGGGCCACCGTCTTCGCTGGGGCGAACTCGATAGTAGACCACATGGGCGAGCGTCCCCGCGTCGTCCGACTTGCTCCGAAACAATGCGCCCGCCATGAGCATGGCGGCGACCGACCAGCCCTCCGCGGCTCGAAAGAGCCCCACGTTGTAGGTGTTGTCCGAGCTCGTCAGCTGTTGAATGCGAAGGGTGCTCTCAGGCGGTGCGCTGGGTTGCAGCTCGAGCACTCTGAACTCGAATTGAACTGCGTAGTCCCGCGCGTCGAAGCCCCTCGCGATCGTCGCTGCCTCGCTTGGCGGGTTGGTGAGCGAGACGCGAACGCCTCCTCCGTCCTCGAGGCGGACTTGACCTGGCTTCGCGCTCTCGATCCAGTCCGAGGTCCCAGCCTCGACGAAATTCGTTTGGTAGACGGGAAGCCCCAGGGAACACTCGTCCTTCGGAGCCGCCGCGTCGGTCGCGTCGGTCGCGTCGGCCGCGTCGGGCTTGGCGCTCGTCTCGGAGAAGTCGAAGTTCCAGCACGCCCACGTGCCCAGAGTCCCCAGCAGCGTCGCGAGAATCGAGGCAAGACGGCGAGCGGCTCTCCGTGAGCGCGAGTTCACGCCGGCACGCTATGCCATCGGCCTGCCCCCGTCGACGCACATTCTGTCGAGACGACGGACGTCCTTCGCGCCGAGCGGGGGGAACCGTGCTCGTTGTCCACTGGCCCGAGTGCCGATCGCCAGGAGCTCCCACGGGCATGTCCGCCGGGCTCTGCCGAGCAGGGAATGCCCTCCTCGCGAAGAGAGGGACTCGGCAGGCCGTTGGTTCACTCCCGTCGGCCCGCCGCGGCCTCTCGCCCGCGCGCGCTGCGGTCCTGAGGTGCGTGCTCACGGAGACGAGGCTCCGCGCGCTCCTTGGCGGGCCGGGCGCGGACGACGAGGGACCTCGGCCCGTAGATCGCGCCTTGCCCGATGCCGCGCGGGCCTCGGTCCGTAAATCAACAGGCTGCTAGGCGTGGCGGACGTACTCGAAGTCGACCGGGCGGCCCTTGATTCCGTGCTTCGGCGCGGCGATCCAGTGGGCCATCTGCGTGGGATCGAACACCGGCTTCTGCATGAGGCTCTTGACGAACGCCTTGTCGGCCTCGGTCGGGAGCCACTCGGCCTTCCGCGCCTCGAACTCGTCCTTCGACAGCACCTTCCCGGTGGGATCGCAGCTCACGTCGGCCGCGAGCCCGACGTGTCGGAAGAAGCGCCGGTGCGGGAGCTTGAGCTCGAAGGACACGCCGGCGGCCGCGATCGTGCGGTTCCATTTGTCGACGCCGCGCTGGCAGTCCTCCACGTACTCGTCGCGGAGGACCTCGTTCATCGCGTTGCGGAGCGGGATGTGCTCGCGAGCGAGCTTGCCGTCGCGCACGACCTCCATGTCGTAGAACGCGTCGAGGGCGACGTGGTCCTCGTAGCGCTCCTCCTTCGCTCGGCCCTTCAGGCCCGCGGCGAAGAAGCTCGCCGCGTTCGACGAGACCTCACCGCCGAACAGGTCGAGCGAGAGGGCGTACCAGAGGTTCAGGTAGCGCTGGATGAGCGGCAGGTCGAGGAGGCCCTGCTTGCGCACGTCGTCCGGGTGCTCGAGGCCGAGCGCCTTCATCTGCGTCGCCGTGCGCTCCACGACGCGGAGCACGCCGGTCTCGCCGACGAACATGTGGTGCGCCTCCTCCGTGAGCATGAAGCGCGTGGTGCGCGAAAGCGGGTCGAACGACGACTCCGACAGCGCGAGCAGCTGGTACTTCCCGTCGCGGTCGGTGAAGAACGTGAACATGAAGAACGAGAGCCAGTCGGAGCACGGCTCGTTGAACGCGCCGAGGATGCGGGGCTTGTCGGGATCGCCCGAGCGCCGCTCGAGGAGGGCGTCGGCCTCCTCGCGCCCGTCGCGCCCGAAGTACGACTGGAGCAGGTAGACCATCGCCCAGAGGTGGCGGCCCTCCTCCACGTTCACCTGGAACAAATTACGGAGATCATACACGGAGGGGCACGACTGCCCGAGGAGGCGCTGCTGCTCGACGCTGGCCGGCTCGGTGTCGCCCTGGGTCACGATGAGGCGCCGCAGCGCGTTCCGGTGCTCGCCGGGCACCTGCTGCCACACGGGCTGCCCCATGTTGTCGCCGAAGCCGATGCGGCGATCGGCGACGGGGTCGGCGAGGAAGATGCCCCAGCGGTATTCGGGCATTTTCACGTAGTCGAAGTGCGCCCACCCGTCGGAGGTGACCGAGATCGCCGTGCGCAAATAGACGTCGTCCTGTTGGAACCCCGCCGGGCCCATGTCGGTCCACCACGAGATGAAGTTCGGCTGCCACGCCTCGAGGGCGCGCTGCAGGCGCTTGTCGTCGCTGAGGTGGACGTTGTTGGGGATGCGCTCGTTGTTGACGTTCGACATGGTGCGCCTCAGGTCCGGTGAAAGTTGAACTCGGGCCGCTCGGGGCGTCCGTAGAGGGTGAGCGCGCCCTTCTCGCCCACGGCGTTGGGGCGCTGGAAGATCCAGTTCTGCCATGCGGAGAGGCGCGCGAAGATCTTGGTCTCCAGGGTCTCGGGGCCGCCGAAGCGCAGGTTCTGCTCCATGCCCGTCATCGCGTCGGGCGACATGGCCGCGCGCTCCTCGAAGGCGATGCGGAGCTCGTCGTCCCAGTCGAGGTCGTCGGGGGCGAACGTCACGAGGCCCGCCGCTAGCGCGTCGCTCGTGGCGAGCGGCGCCGTGGTCTCGAGCAGCCGAGGCACGGTCGCCGGCGCGCCGAGGAAGCGAGACTCGAGCCTCGAGAGGCCGTTGCCCATAGGGAAGAGGCCGCTCTGTGCACGTGTAATCTGCATGAACACGCCGTCCTCGTCTTTCATGAAGACGCGGTCGGACGCGAGGGCGAGCTCGAGGAGCACGCCGGCGAAGCAGGAGCCGGGCCCGGCCACGCAGAAGAGGCTCTTGGCCGTCATGTCGAGGCGCTTCAGCGCGCGCTTGACGAGGAGGCGCACCTCGCTCACGAGCCCGTCGCTCGCGTGCTCGAACAGCACGCGCTCGGCCGCCACCACGGCCTCCGCCGAGCCCTCGGTCTTCACCGCCACGACGCCGATCTCCGGCTCGTTGAAGCGGAGGTCGAGCAGCGCGTCGTCGAGCTCGCGGAACGCGCGCACGAGCCACGCGGCGTCGCCCTTCGCCGCGAGCTCGGCGGGCGTCGTGGGCTCACCGCCGCGGGGCGCCCGCACGGTGAGCTCGGCGGTGCGCGCGGCGCGATCGAGCGCCACCGTCACGTACGTGTACTCGGTGCCATCGGCGCTTCGCGTGGGCGCGAGCGGCCCGAGCTTCATCGGCTGCGCGGGCCGGCGCGTGGAGCGCGCGACGAGCGCCTTCACCCGTCGCACGACCGCCTCGTCGAACTTCGCGCGGGGCGGCGCCTCGTCCACGAGACCCCACTGCACGGCGCGCTTGCCCCGCACGCCCTCGGCGACGGTGGAGAACGCGTCGGCCAGATCCCGCCGGATCTTGCGCTTGTCGGTGAGGCGCGTGAGCCCGCCCGTGCCCGGCAGCACCGCGAGGAGCGGCGCCTCCGGGTAGCTCACCGCCGACGAGCCGTCCTCGACGAGCACGATCTCGTCGCACGCGATGGCGAGCTCGTAGCCCCCACCGGACGCGGTGCCGTTCAGCGCGGCGAGCGTCGGCACACCGCCCTCGGTCGACAGCTCCTCGAGGCCGAGCCGGGTCTCGTTCGTGTACTTGCAGAAGTTCACCTTGAACGCGTGGGTCGAGCTGCCCAGCATGTAGATGTTCGCCCCCGAGCAGAAGATGCGGTCCTTCGCGCTCGAGAACACCACGGCCCGCACCTCCGGGTGCTCGAAGCGCACCCGGTTCACCGCGTCGGCGAGCTCGATGTCGACGCCGAGGTCGTACGAGTTCAGCTTCAGCGGGTAGCCCGGTCGGAGCCCGCCCTCTTCCTTGATGTCGAGCGCGATCTGCGCGACGTCGCCGCCGTACACGGCGGGAAACGAGAGCACCACGTGGCGGTAGCTGTCGGGGTGGGTCTCGAAACGAACGGGCGGGTGCGTTGCAGCGTCGTGCGCCATGCGAGGTTCTTCGCACACGGCCCCAGACCGAGCAAGCGGTATACTGCATGAAGTCAACGGAATGGGCATTATAGTGCGCACGTTGCGCGGGCGCGCGTGTCGGAGCGCTGGTCGGGCCCTCGGGCGCGAACTACGCTCTCGCGCCATGCCCGCGAAGGCCCCCGAGGAGCGCGCCGCGTCGTCGCGCGCGCTGGCTGCGCTCGGCGCCGAGGTGCGCCGGCTGCGCCACGCCGAAGGCGCCACGCTGGCGGAGCTCGCGGCGCGCACGGGCCTCTCTGCGCGGTTCCTGGTCTCGCTCGAAGGGGGCCTCGGCAACATCTCGGTGGTGCGCCTGCTCGCCCTCGCGCGCGCCCTGGGGGTCCGCGCCGCCGAGCTCGTGGACGCCGCCGAGCTCGCCTCCGATCGGGGCCCGCGGGTGGTGTCGCTCGTGGGCCTCCGCGGCGCCGGGAAGACCACCGTCGGCGCGGCCCTCGCGCGCGCGCTGCGCGTCCCGTTCGTCGAGCTCGACGTGCGCATCGCCGAGCGCGCGGCGATGAGCCTCGGCATGGTCTTCGAGATGCACGGCGAGGCGTATTTTCGCAGGCTCGAGCGAGAGGTGCTCACCGATTTCCTCGCGGAGGGCCGCCCCGCGGTGCTCGCCACGGGCGGCTCCCTCGTGACCGCGCGAGACACCTACGCCACGCTGCGCCGGGAGACGCACACGGTGTGGCTCCGCGCGCGCGCAGAGGACCACTTTCGCCGCGTGGTGGCCCAGGGCGACGGGCGCCCCATGAAGGGGCGGGACGACGCGATGAACGAGCTCCGGGCGCTCCTGCGTGAGCGCGCTCCGCTGTACGGGGCCGCCGAGCTCACGGTCGACACCGCAGAGCGCGACGCGAGCGCCGTGACCGCGCTGCTCGTCGAGCGCTTCGCGGGCCTCCGCGCGGCGTCGGCGGCCCGCCCGCGCTCCGGTCGTTGACAGGCCACACACCCTTTGCTCTACCCACGCCATGACCGGATCCGCTTCGTATCTCTCCGGCGCGTGGACGTGTGGCCTCGGGCGGCGGGGCCGGGAGCGGCGCTCCTGAACCCTCCACCGAAGAGGTGGTCGCGACCGCGTCGACCGAGGGCCTCGATCTCGGCGCCGCGCTCGCCCACGCCCGCGACGAGGGCGGCCCGCGCCTCCGCGCGATGTCGTTCGCCGAGCGCGGCGAGGCTCCTCCGCGCGATGTCGAAGGCCATCTACTCGAAGCGCGACGAGCTCATCGGGCTCGCGATGACCAACGGCGGGAACACCCGGTCCGACGCAAAGTTCGACATCGACGGCGCCACGGGCACGCTCTCCTTTTACGCCGATCTCGGGAAAGAGCTGGGCGACGCCCACTTGCTGGCCGACGGCGACGGCGTACAGCTCGGGCGCAGCGCTCGGCTGTTTGGCGCGCACGTGTACACCCCGCGCCGCGGCGTCGCCGTGCACGTGAACGCGTTCAACTTCCCCGCCTGGGGCCTCGCGGAGAAGGCCGCCACCGCGCTGCTCGCGGGGATGCCTGTATTCTGCAAGCCCGCGACCAGCACGGCGCTCGTCGCACACCGCATCACCGAGCTGCTCGTCGAGTCGGGCGCGCTCCCCACCGGCGCGTTCTCGCTCCTCGCGGGCGGCGCGGGCGCGCTCACCTCGCACCTCGGGGCGCAAGACGTGCTCGCGTTCACCGGCGGCAGCAGCACCGCGCGCACGCTCCGCGCCGAGGCCTCGGTCGTCGAGCGCGGTGTGCGCCTGAACGTCGAGGCCGACAGCCTGAACGCAGCGGTCCTCGGGCCCGACGTCGAGCTCGGCTCCGATCTCGAGAACCTCTTCACGGCCGACGTCGCGCGCGACATCCAGCAGAAGACCGGGCAGAAGTGCACGGCCATTCGGCGCGTCTACGTGCCGCGCGAGCGCCTCGCCGAGATCGCCGATCTCCTCGCCGAGCGGCTCCGCGCCATCAAGGTCGGCGTGCCGACCCACGACGACGTGAACATGGGACCGCTGGCGACGCGGAGCCAGCTCCGCGACGTCCGCGAGGGCGCCAAGCGCATCCAGGCCGCCGCCAAGCTCGTCTTCGGCGATCCCGACCGGGTGGACGCGCTCGGCCGGGACGGCGACAAGGGGTTCTTCATGAGCCCCCTGCTCTTCGTGCACGGGGAGCCCAGCGTGGCGGACGTGGTCCACTCTCACGAGGTCTTCGGCCCCTGCGCGACCGTCATGCCGTACGACGGCACGGGTGAAGACGCCGCGCGCCTCGTCGCCGCGGGCGGCGGCGGGCTCGTCACCAGCGTCTACTCCGACGATCCGCGCTTCCTCGCCGCGGCCGTGGTCGGCTCGGCGGCCTTCAATGGGCGCGTGGTCATCGGCTCGAGCAAGGTCGCCTCCCAGGCGATCGCCCCAGGGCTCGTGATGCCGCACCTCCTCCACGGCGGCCCCGGTCGGGCCGGCGGCGGCGAGGAGCTAGGCGGGCGCCGCGGCCTCGCATTCTACATGCAGCGCACGGCCGTGCAGGGCGACCGGGCGCTCCTCGACGCGCTCACCGGCAAGCGCTGAGGTCCGCCCTCACGGGAGGCGTTCGGGCGCGGGCACGGGGAGGCCCGCGCGCACCTCTGCCACCACGGCGGCGGAGAGCGCGTCGTCGGCCCTCTCGCAGGCGCGGGTCACCGCGCCGCTGATGGCCCCTTTGCACTCGCGGCCACGGACCTGGTAGGCCGCCAGCACCTTCGGGCTCTTCAGCAGCGCGGTCTTGGTCGCGTCGGCGTAGAAGCGAAAGGGGAGTGGCGCGGCCTTTGGCTTCGGCGGGACCTTCTCCGTGACCTCGCCGTCGTCGAGCGTGTAGCAGTGCCCGTCCCAGCGCATGACGAGGTACCCGCCGCCGCTGCCTACCACCACGCCGCTCGTCGCGGCGGCCCGGCGGCGCAGCACGAGGACCTCCTCGTCGAAGAGCAGACGCGCCTTCGGGCTCGCGCCGCCGTCGGCGTTCCAGCCGTCCACGTCCCCGCGCATCGCGAGGCGTTTCCACGGCGTCCCCTTCGCGAAGAGCGCGAGGCCGACGTCGGGGAACGACCCGTCGCACAGGCGCTTCACGAAGCCCGGATCGGGCGCGCAGGGCGTGGCCGAGGGCGCGCAGCTCGAGGGCAGCGCCGCGCTCGGGGCCGTCGCGCTCGGGGCCGCGGCGCTCGGGGCCGCCTCGGCGGGCGCCGGCGGTGTGGGCGGCGCGGGCGGCGCGGACGGCGCGGGCGGCGCGGGCGGCGCCGGAGGTGGCGTGGAGGCGCAAGACGTGAGCGCCCCAAGGGTCGACAGGGCCCACACGAAGGCTCGGGACACAGAGGCGGGGCGAGCGGCATGCACGGGGTGACCGGCGGAGCGAGAGCGGAGCACAGCCCACCGTAGCGCCTCTCGCGCCAGCTGGGGCGACCACGGAGCGTGAGCCGCGCCACGGACCCCATGCGTGTAGAATGCACGCATAAGGGCGACCGGGCCGGGCCGACGTACCGCTCAGCGCTTCTCGGCGAGGATGATGATCGACGGCGCCTCGCCGCCGAAGAAGACGCCCGGGGTCTGGATGCGCCCCGAGACCTCGGCCACGCGGAACCCCGCGTCGTTCAGGAGCTTGCCGAGCTCGTGCAGCGAGTAAACGCGCACCGAGTATTCGATCTCCTTCGAACGCCCGTCGTCCATCATCATCGTGCGCTTCACCCGGAGGCGCGAGGTGATGAAGTCGAGGTGCACCTCGTCCATGCAGATGCACCCGTCGCCCTCGAACCAGACGAGCGACGGCACGTCGTGGGCGACGTAGTCGCGGTTGACCACCTCGAGCAGGAACTGCCCGCCCTTCTTCAGGGCGCGGTGCACGTTGCCGACCACCGTCGCGTTCTTCTCTTCCTCGAAGAACCCGAAGCTCGTCTGCCAGCAGTAGACCCCATCGAACGCGTCCTCGAAGGTCATCTCGCGCATGTCGCCCTGCACGAAGTTGAGCTTCTGGTTCCGCTCCTGGGCCTCGTCGGAGGCGCGCGCGAGCATCGCCAGCGACAGGTCGAAGCCGATCACCTGGTAGCCGCGCGCGGCGAGCTCGATCGCGTGCCGTCCGCTCCCGCACGCGAGATCGAGCACCGTGGCCCCCTTCGCGACGCCCAGGCTCTCCTCGATGAACGTGGCCTCGGCCGCGATCTCACGATCGGTCACGGACCCGGTGGTCCGCAGGTAGTCGTCGTTGAAGAGCTCCTCCCACCACGGCTTGCCTCGGCGCTTGCCGTCGAGCGCGCGCGGCTCCGAAGGCGGCGTCGCGGCGGGCGCGGTGGGGGTGGCGCCCACCCGGGGGCCGCCCTCGGCGAGCACCTGATGGAGCTTCGGCGTCGAGACGACCGAGACGGGCTGCGGCGCGGCCGGCGTGGGGAGGGCGGCCGGGGGCAGCGACTCCATGCCGACGCCCGCCGGGAGCGCCACGGCGAGCGGGGCGCTCAGGACGGGCACCGTGGGGAGCGCGGGCGCGGACGGCGGCGTCGCGGGCGTAGGCGGCGCCGCGGCGATCACGGGCAGCACGACCGGTGCGGGCGCGGCGGCGGGAATGATCGGCTGGGGGACAGCCTTCGCGCCCACGGCAGGCACCATCGAGGCGGTCGCCGGCTCGACGAGGAGCAGATCCTCGGGCTCGACCTCGGGCGGGTTCGATGGGACCTGCCAGTCTTCGTCTTCCTCGTCGGGCTCCAAGGGGATTTCCTCGACGTCGGCGGGGACCGACTGCGCCTCCGCCGGCGCCTTCGGGGCCACGGCCGGGAGCGCGGTGGCGGCAGGGGCGCCCTCCGCGCGTGGGGCGCTCGCCTCGCGGAGCTCGATCGCCGTCGGTTGCCACGGGGTCCAGCTGTCCTCTTCGGCGTCGTCCGCGAAGGGCCCCTCCTTGAGCTCCTCGAAGCGAGGCTCGTCGCCCAAAACGGGGGGCACCGAAGGGGAGGAAGGGTCGGGCTCGATCAGCAGGATCGACGCGGAAGCCATCGGGATTTCGCTGCTGTCGTCGGGGCCCGGCGGCGGGGGCGGCACAGTGTCCGAGGCGTCGCTTGGAGCGCCGCCCTCCGCCACGATCGCCGCTGCGAGATCGGGCTGGGTCGTCGGCTCGCGCTTCACCTCGGGCCTCGCGACCTCGTCGTCGGGGATTCGCAGCGTGAGCTTCGGGCGCACGCGCTCTTTCTTCTGCGAGTCGGCTTCCGCCTTCGCCGCCTCCGGGGTCTCCGACGCCGGGCGCGAGCCGCGCTCGGGCGCGCTCGCCTCGACGTCGTCGTCGAGCTCGACCGCCACCTCGACCTCTTCCAACGACGGCCGGCTGGCGGCTGGCGCTCGTGTCTCGTCCTTGAGGGCCGCGATTTCGACCGTCTCGTCGGGGTCGAAGCTCATGCGCCTGCCTCGGCGAGGGCTTGCCCCATCTTGATGGGGCCCTCCTGCGCGACGAACCTCGCGAAGCCCTTGGGCTCGAAGAACACCACGGCGGTGGAGCCAAGGTGGAACATACCGAGCTCCGCTCCTGCCTCGAGCTCGAGCGGCGCGTCGAGCGTGTGCGTGCCGTACGGCACGTCGCGGGCGTCGATGCCCGTCACCGTGATGCGCCCGACGACCATGGCCGCCACCATGACGACCGTGACGCGCCCGAACGACTCGGTCTCGATCGCGAGGGCGACCCGGCGGTTTCGGACGAACAGGTTCGGCACGTGGTCGAGCCCGATGGAGTTCACCGGGAAGTAGTCGCCCGGCATCGAGCGGACGCACACGAGCTTGCCCGCGGCGGGCGTGTGGACTCGGTGGTAGTCGCGCGGCGACAGGTACACGACACACCCGCCCCCCCCCACGTAGCGCCGGGCCTCGTCCCGATCGCCCACGAGCTCGTCGACCCGGTAGGGGCGGCCCTTCACGAGGTAGAGGGAGTCGGCGGTCACGACCCCGGGCGACTCCAGCCGGCCGTCGGCGGGGGAAACCCACGTGGCGCCGTCGGCCAGCGGTCGGGCGCCGTCACGCAGTCGGCGCGTAAAAAAATGGTCGAAGCTCGCCCACCGGTCGGGCGCCTCGCACTCCTCCAGGGCCACGTCGTAGGCACGGCAGTACGCGCCGAGCACCGCGCGCTCGAGTGGGCGCGGCCACTGCACGTCGGCGAGCTGCCCCATGAGGCGGGATATTCGCTCTCGCGGCATCACTCGCAAGAGCTGGGCGGAGGCATACGTGAGCTTCATCGGGGAGACTTCATCGGGGAGGCTTCATTCGCGCACCTCACGGCAGCTCACCGGGAAAGAGCGAGGGTCACCGATCCTAACCTTCGCCCGCCGCGCGGGTCAATCCGCCGAATCGCGGGGCGGCGCCGTGCGCGCCCCGTTGCAGAGCGGGTCGACGCCATTCACGCCGGCATCCGCGCCGGCCGGGGCCCCGCCTTTGGGGCGGCACGCGAGCTCCTTATCGAACGGATCCTCGCCGATCCCCTCGGCGAACGAGGACTCCGCGCCGGGCTCGTCCCCCTTCGCCCCGAGCACGCGCCCCCGGAGGGCCCACCACGGCGCGAAGCTGGAGGCGACGTCTCGCGGCTCGCGCACGAGCGGCCCGGCCTCGTCGAGGCGCTCGAGCGCTTCGAGGATCCGCCCGCGGAGCGCGCGCAGCGCCGGATCGTCGGCGGTTCCCTCGGCCCCGTCGACCCGATCGCCCCCTTCAAGCTCCGCCGCGGCCGCCGCGGCGTGCCCCTGCGCGAGCAGCAGCTCGGCGAGCCGCACGCGATCGCGGAGCGAGGTGCCCGGGTTAGCCTCGCGGGCCTCGCGAGGCCCTCTCGCCGGTGCGGGCTCCGGCGCGAGCTTCGGGAGCTGCGCTCGCCACTCCGCGTCCCACGCGGGGAGATCGCGCTGGGTGACGAACTTCAGCGCGTCATCGACGGACTGCCCGTTCTTCAGCGCGAGCAGCACCCTGGGGAGCGTGTCTTTGTCGCCCCGAGAGGCGAAATAACGAACGAAACTGGTCACTTCCGAGAACGCGACCTGGGCCGCCTCGGCGCTCGGCAGCATCGCGATGCTGGGCCCGAGCTTGTCGAGCGGCAGGTCGAGCTTCCGGGCGACGCCGCGGACGACGATGGCGTCCGCCGACGGGCGGTCGTCGAACGAGGACGGCGCGCGCCAGCGCACCTCCTGACGCTTCGCGAGCCCCTCCTGGAGCCAGAGCGGCGCGCGGTCGGCCGAGGCGCGGGTGATCGCGAGGTGCGTGAGCTCGTGGGCCACCGTGTCGCGCCAAGGGTAGCCGTGTCGCGCCGCCCGCGGACTGAGGAGCGTCACCTTGCCCCACTTCGCGACCGCCACGGTCCCGGTCGTGCGCGCCGCCTCGTAGGGCAGGCCCGTCATCGCCGAGAGCGAGAGGTGGTCTCTCACCACCACGAAGCGGGTAGGGCGGGGCCAGTCGACGCCGAGCTCCGCCGTGAGCATCGCGCGGGCGCGCTCGATCGTCTCGACGAGCAGCGGGAAGAGCGTGGCGTCGTGCTCGTCTTGGAACTTCACTTCGACGCCGCGGGCAGCGTCGGTGAGCACGACCACGCCGGCCGTGACTCGCGCGCACCCGCGCGCCACGTCGGCGAGGGCCCGCGCGTTCTCGTCCGCCTGCAGCTCGCGTCGCGCGAGGAGCGTCGTGGCGAGATCGCAGTCTCCCGTGAACACGGCCAGCCGGGCTCGGGCCGCGGCGATCTCGGGGACCTCGAGGTCGGCCCCCTCGAGCTCTTTGGCCGCGAGGTCGAGGTCGAGCCGCGTCGTGAGCTCGAACGCCGTCCGCGCCTGCGACGGCGCCAGCGAGGCCAGCGAGCGCGGGCCCTGCGGGGCAGAGACCCCGGGCGCCGGCGCCTCCGCGCGCACGCGCCGACCGCCCAGGCTGAGCGCGGACGCCGCGACGAGGAGGGCGAAGAGGAAGAGCCGCTGGGCGAAGGTCATCGGAGGAGGCCCTCGGCGTACCGTGTCACAGCGTCCCGCTGGCGGCCAGCGGCGGGCTGCCCCAGCCCTCGCAGCACCCGCTTCCTGAACTCCTCGGGTCCCTTGTGGGCGTCGGCCTTGGGGATCGGGGTCGCGCCGTCGGCGCCGCGCGGGTTGAGGTCGGCTTCCCCGTCGTCGTTCGAGGAGCCGAGCGCCCGCCGGGCGGCCTCGAGCTTCGCCTGGGCCTCGCGCTGGGCGCTCTGCCCGCGGTCCGCGTCGCCGTGCTTCAGCGCCTCTGCCGCCTCCCGCGCCGCGCGCGCGGCCTCGCGGAGTCCGTCGAGGGCCGGCTCGGGGAGCGCACCCTCCCCGTCGCCCTTCCCCCCAGTTTCTCCTTTCTTCAACAGATCCGTGGCCTTGTCCGAGAGCTGTCCCTCGGCGCTGCCGTGCTTGGCCAGATCCCCGCGCGCGCGCGCTTGGGCCCGCGCCTTCATCTGGGCCAGGCGATCCTCTGCCCACCGCAGCTCGGGGCCGAGCTTCCTCTGGGCCTCGTCGAGGAGCTCTTGGGAGGCGCCGCTGCGCATCAGTCCGCCGCGCGAGGCGAGGCGCTTCGCCTCCTCGAGGGCAGCCATCGCGCTCCGCCCGCCGGAGACGGCATCGGCCGGGCTGCCCTGCTCGAGCGACTGGGCCATCTGCTCGGCGAGCTCGCGGGAGGCCGCGCCCTTGCTCGTCCACGAGCCGCTCCCCCCGCCGACCGAGGGCAGGTCGCGCACCGCCTCGCGCACGGCGTCCGCGTGCTTCTTGGCCTCTTCCATGAGCGCCTTTCGGTCTTCTTCGGAGGCGCCCTCGGCGAGCGCCTGCTCGACCTTGCCCATGTTCTCCGCGTGCTCTGCCGCGAGGCGATCGAGCCCCTGCGCGGCCTCGTTGAAGGCGCGCTCCGCGTCGCTGCCCTCGCCCTTGCCACCCCCCGAGCCAGAGCCGTCGCCCTCGCCTTCGCCCTGGCCGGGCTGGCCGCTGGACTCGCCGCCTTCGCCCTTGCCACCGCCACCCCCGCGTGAGCCGAACGAGGGATCCGGCTGGCGGAGCCGGGCCGCCAGATCGCGCGCCGCGAGCTCGGCGTGGAGCAGGTCGGCCTCCTTGCGTGTGCGTGTCACGCGCAAGAGGCCCGCCGCCGTGATCTCGCCGAGATCCTGCCCGAGCCAGCCGAGCCGCTCGAGCTGGCGTTGGCCGCCACGGAGCACCGCCTCCGCCGCGTCCATTCGGGCGCCTTCGGCCGCCGCGCTCGCCGTCTTCGCGCGCGCCTGGGCCGCGCCGACCGAGAGGTCGTCGGCCACGTCGGCGAGCTCCTTCGCCGAGGTGCGCGCGTCGCGATGACCCAGGCCGCGGATCACCGCGTCGACGACGAGCGCCATCTGCTCGGTCGCGGCGCGCGCACCGCGTCTCGCCTCGGCGCTCTTCGAGGTGGCCTCCTTGCGCTCGGCCGCGACCACGCGGCGCTCGCTGGTGCGGAGTCTCGCCGACAGGCGGCTGCTGATCCTGAGCCCGGAGAACGACCCCCCGAGGACCTCGGAGAGCCGCTCGGCTGCCTTGCTCGACAGCTCGTGGAGGCGCGCGGCGTCGATCGCGTCCTGGCCGGCCTCTCCGTGGCGGAGGCGGTACGCGAGCGCGTCTACGTAGGCCCGCCGTACGGCCCGCAGCGCGTCGAGGCGCATCGCCTCCGGCTCGCCCACGTCGGGCGGCACCACCGTGAGGGCCTCGCTCTCGCCCCACTTCGGGCCGGTGATCGGGTCGTTGTCCTTCGCCGCGACCCTCACCTCCACCGGCACGTGGCTCCGCTTGAAGAAGGGATCGGTGGGCCGCAGCACGTGGCCGCCGCGATCGGTGCGCGTCTCGCCGTCGAGCCGTGACAGCACGCGCCGCTCCTCGCGCGCCCCGGCGCGCAGGACGAGGTGGACCTCCCGCAGGCCGTGGTCGTCTTCGGCATGGTAACGTATGGGAATTTCAACGGAATCTGCGTCTCGTGCGAGCGAGATTGTGCGCGGGGCGCCCTCGAGGGTGACCACGGGCGTGGCGTCGGGGATCGAGGTCACGCGCGTGTGCGCCGGCTCTTCGATCACCACGTCGCCGAACCGCGCGACCACTCGGAGCTCGGCGGTGTCGGCGAGCGACCAGCGGGCCACCACCGCGCCCGTGCCGTCGTCGACGAACGGGACCTCGACCTTGCCGTCGGTCATCGCGAGCCTGCGCCCGCTGTGGATGGGGGTGCCGCGAAAGGAGAGCAGCGTGCCGCGCGGCAGCTCGAGCTCCTCGCCGTAGGGCTCATGGCGCTCGCCGCGGTGGAGGTAGTCCGGCGCGCGCGCGGAGAGCTCCGGCTGCGCGAGCCACACGAGGTCGACGGGCGCGCGGCCCCCCCGGGCCACGAGCACGTCGGCGCCCTCGACGAGCCCCCACGGGTTCTGGGCGCACGAGCCCGCGGCGACCGCGACCACGAGCCCGGCGCCGACGCGGAAGCGGAACGCGAGCCGCCGCGCCCGCCCGACGACCTGGCCCTCGGGGATGGCCGCGAAGGCCCGCGCGACGTGGAGCTCGGCGAGCTCCCGGGAGGTGCCGTCGCGGGTCTCGAGCAACGTGAGCGCACGGCGGGCGCGCTCCGCCTCGGCCGGCGCCGCGGGGCGCACGATGTGGTTCAGGACCTCGCGGGGTCCGGAGGTCCGTCTGCGCGCGCGCACGTCGAGCGCGAGGAGCGCGGCGGCGAGCGCCACCAACGCGCCCAGCGCGCCGCTGCGCGGGCACCGTGCCACCCCGAGCGAGCAGCAGCCCCAGCACCAACGCGAGGGCGATCACCGCGTAGCGGAGGCGCGCGCGTGGGGCGGCGAGCTCCTCGCGGAAGGCGCGGAGGTGGGAAGCGAGCGCGTCGGGGAGCCCGGGCACGGAGGTGACGGTACCAGCCCCCGCGCGCGCGCGCCAAGCCGGCGAGCCCCCGCGCGCGACCTCAGTAGCCCGGGGGCCCCGAGGGGACGACGGGCCCCGACGGCGCCGGGCTCGGCGGGCCCGGCGGGCTCGGTTGCAGCGGGAACGCGGGCATCGGGAAGGGCGCGCTCGGCCACGCGGTCGGGAGCTGAAAGCTGGGGAGGGCCGTCGGGAGAGGCGGGAGGGCGAGCGAGGGCAGCGGGGGCGCGCTCGAGCTGCTGCTGGGGGACGGCGGCGCGCCGCTCGGTGTTGGCGGTGCGCCGCTCGCCTTCGGCGCCGCGGTCGCGGGGCCCGGCGGCGTCTGGAGGGGAGGGACGTTTCCCAGCGGCGGGGTGGTGAGCGGCCCGACCGGGTCCGTCACGCCCGGCGCGACGGTCGGGAGCGGGGGCACGACGCCGAGGCCGGGCGGCGGGGGCGCAGGGGTGGAGCCCGTGCCCGTCAGCACGACCGCGGCCGCGATCCCCGCGCCAAGGAGGAGCGAGCCCACGATCAGCCCGGGGATGAGGCGGGAGCTCCGCCGCCGCGCGGGTTCGGCGCGACGCCGGTCCGGAGGAGCGTGAGCGTAGGGAGCTTGTGCGCGAGGCGCGTGAGGCGCGTGAGGCGCGTGAGGCGCGTGAGGCGACGCGAGGACGGGCGCGAGCGCGGTCCCACGCGCCTCGGCCGGAGCCGCCCACGCCGCGTCGCCAGGGGGCGAGGAGGCGCGCGGGGCGGGTTGTGGAGGTGGCGCGGAGCCTTCGGTCGGTGCAGGGAGCGGGAGTGGCGCCCCCATCAACGTGCCCGTGCCCGCCTTCGCGGTGAGCTCCGCGAGTCGCGCGGAGGAGAGCGATCCGGCGCGCGCGTCCGCCGCGGCCTCGAGCGCGAGCCGCATCTCGGCGGCGGAGGCGAAGCGGAGCTCGCGACGGAACGCCATCGCTCGGTGCACGAGGCCGGCCAGCTCGGGCTTCACGCCCGGCGCGGCGCGCACGAGCGGCACCACCTCGCCGCGCTCGATCTTGAGCGCGATCACGCGGCCGTCGTCGCCGGACACCGGCCGCGCCCCCGCGAGCATCTCGTAGAGCATCACGCCGACCGCGTAGATGTCGGCCCGCGCGTCCACAGCGTCGGCGGAGTACGCCTGCTCGGGCGCCATGTACTCGGCGGTGCCCATCAGCACCCCGGCGACGGTGAGGTTTCGGCCCCCCGCGCCCTCTCGTCGGAGCTTCGCGATACCGAAGTCGATGAGCTTCAGCACCGGACGGTCGCCGACGTAGGTCACGAACACGTTCTCGGGCTTCAGGTCGCGGTGCACGACGCCGAGCGCGTGCGCGGCCTCGAGCGCGAGGAGGATCTGCCGCGTGTATTCGCAGGCGGTGGAGGCATCGAGGCGGCTCTGTCGATCGAGCATGTCCGCGAGCGACTCGCCCTCGAGCAGCTCGATCACCATGAACGCGACGCCGTCGGCGGTGCGCTCGACGTCGATCACGTGGGCCACGTTCTCGCTGCGGATCCGCGCGGCGACCATCGCCTCTTGCATGAAGCGTTCGATCAGCCCCTCGCGACGCGCCAGCTCGGCGTGGAGGATCTTCACGGCCACCCGCGTGCCGAGCACGAGGTGCTCCGCTTCGTAGACGGCGCCCATGCCGCCCTCGCCGAGCAAGCGCCCGAGCTTGTACTTCGAGGAGAGGACCTGCCCTGAGCCGACCACGGCAGCCCTTTAGCACACCCGGCGCGCGCGCCCGGCCCGAGCCCGAGCGCGGGCGCCGGCGCTCGCCGCTCTCGACGTCGGTCGTGGTCGTGTCCGTGGCCTGACCGAACGGCGATCGGCTCCGTGCGGACACTCCACGGCGGGGGCGAGGTCAAGCCAAGCGGGGTCGAGTCGAAGCTCCGGCCGCGCCGGCGCCACGCAGAAACCCCGCGGCCTCGTTCACGCCGCGTCGTGCAGCGGCGGGGGCAGGGAGGGGCTCGACCGCTTCTGGAGGACCGAGAACGCGGTCTCGGCGTCGTCGATCTGGGAGAACATCGGCACGAGCTCGTCGCCCGGCGGCTGCGCCTCGCCGAACGCGCCGCTCGCCGCCAGCGCGCGCGCGCGCGGGCCATCGAGCACGAGGAAGAGATCCTCGAGGCGGCGCATCGACGAGTCCGAGGGGGCGGTGATGACGTAGGCGATGCACCCCCGATCGAGGGACAGCTCCTCGTGGCCGCGGCGGATGAGCACTCGGCGGTTCGTGACGAAATACCGGGTGACCTTCGCGAGCTGCCCCGGTTTCACCCACGACGCGTAGGCGACCACGAGCGATGCGCCGACCGCGAGGAGCGCGCCGAGCGCCACCGAGCCCGCCAGCACGCCGAAGGTGGTGGCCGGGAGGACGTGGAGGCGGAGCACCCGGAGCAGCGCGGGGACCGACCGCATGAGGCCGCGCGCCGCCGCGAGGAAGAGCACCGCGGCGAGCGCGGAGGCGAGGGCGCGACGGACCGTCCAGCGCGCAGCCCGCGGCGTGCCGGACCACAGCACTCGCTCTCCGACGTCGAGGCGCTGGGCGAGAGGTCGTTCGCCGTCGCCGAGGGTGGCCGAGGGCATCACGCCGCGCACCGCCGCCCACACGCGATCGGGGCTCTCGAGATCGACGAGCACGAGCGTGAGCGTGCGGCGCAGCGCGCCGGTCGGGACGGCGCGTACAACGACCAGATCGCCCACGCCGGGCGCGCGAGGTTCCAGCGTATAATTGCGTAACTAATGGTGAATCTGTCGATCGTTCGGCGGAAGCGGCCGCGGCTCACGACCACGTGCCCTCGGTCACCTCGTAGGTGAGACCGGCGCGGTAGAGCCTCGGCCCCTGCCACAGCGCGAGCGCGGCGGTCGCGCACCAGGCTGCGCCCAGGAGCAGGCCCGCGTAGGTGGCGTGCAGCGCGAGGGCGGACACGATGGCGAACCCGACCAGCATGGCCGCGGCCGACGCGGCGGCGGCGGCGGCGGCGAGCAGGTAGGTCCGTGGGCGGGCACGACCTTGGGCCGACCCGACCACAGGATGGGTTCTCCGAAGAGGAGTCACGCGCCATGAGCCGGTGCCTCTCCCGGGCACTCCCTCGATTGTGGTGCCGCGCGAGCGCCGTGTAAAGCCCGGCTCGCGCAGCGGTAGTGTCGGGCGCGACGCGCTGCTAGAGACCGCCAGAGATTGCGTAGACCCGTCGAAGAGCGGACGCGACCCGGTGATCACGAAGACAAGCGAATATGCGCTCCGCGCAGTGGTACTTCTGACCGAGAACGAGGGCGCGCGCCTCACGCTCCAGGTGATCGCGCGCCACACGCAGGTACCGTCGAGCTATCTGTCGAAGGTGCTGCAAGGCCTCGTGCACCACGGCGTCGTCACCTCCGTCCGGGGTCCCGCCGGCGGCTTCGCGCTCGCGCGGCCGCCGTCCTGCATCACCGTGTACGATGTCGTACAGGCGGTCGACCCCATCCCGCGCATCACCTCGTGCCCGCTCGACCTGCCCGAGCACGCGCGGGCGCTCTGCCCGCTGCACCGTAAGCTCGACCAGGCCGCGGCGCTGCTCGAGAAGAGCTTCCGCGCCACGCCGCTCACTCAGCTACGCGAGCACGCCTCTCTCTCCGAGCGCGAGGACTGAGGCGGGAGGTCCTCGCGGGCGCCGCCGCCCTCGAGGGCGGCGCGGTCGACCAGCTCGAGTCCCTCCGAGGTGCGGCGCACCACGCCCACGCGCTCGAGGCGCCGGAGCTCACGGCACACCGACTCGTGGCGGATGGCCAGCAGCGCCGAGCTCTCGCTGGCGCAGTCGCCGGGGAGAAGGTCGAGCTTCCGCGGCGCGGAGAGGCCGTCGGCGAGAGGCGCGAGAGGAGGCGGCTACGCGCTCGCCGTGGGGCGCCCCGCGCGTCGGCGAGGCGCTCCATCCGCGCGAGCGCGGCCTGCTGGAGCCAGAGCAGCTCGCGGGCGAGGCCCGCCCCATCGGGCCCGGCGAGGCCTTCCTCGAGTCGCGCGGTGGGCACGCGCAGAGCAGCGCGGGCCCCGCGGCGAACGCCGTGACGCCCGGGCGGTGAGCGAACGGCGAGCGCAGAGCCGGGCCCGACGACGTCGATCACCGTGGCGCGCCCGTCGCGTCCACGGCCTCCTTTGACGATGATGCCACGCCGCACGAGCGTGAGCCCCGAGCCCGCGAGCAGGTCCGCCGGCACCGTGGCGCGGGCGACCAGGGCGCAGGAGTAGAATGGGCACGCCAGGCGCCCCCCCGGCAGCGCGTCGAGCAGCGAGGTCGCGCCGGGACAGTCGGGGCACCGCGTGCCGCGTTCGCGGCTGGTCAGCGTCCACGACCGCGGCGGACGATGGCCGCTCCACAGCGCTTGCTCCTCCATGGCTCTCCTGGCGCCGCGCGTGCCCACGCGTCGGCTTCGCGAGAAGCTACCGGTCCCGCGGGCGGCGCTCGTGCGAAACGTCAAGTCCCATCGGGGGGCGACCCCTCTCCACCCGGGTCGCTACGCTTGCGCGATGGAGGCCCCCCGCGAAGCGCCTCGCGTACACCCTGCGCGAGCGCGCCCTCGAGCGCTCGCTCATCTTCAATTTCTTGGTCTCGGCCTGGCGATGCTCTCGATGGCCGCGCTCCTCCTCCCGACCCTGCCGGGCGGCACGGCGACCTCCGGGGCGGCCCGCATGGCGACGATCGCGGCGCACCGTGGCGCTTTCGCCTCGGCTGGCCCGTGGCAGCTCTGCGCCGTCGCCGATCCCCCATGGCGTTGGCGATGGTGGCGCGTGCGCTTGCTCACCGAGCGCGGCGTCATGGAGCGTGCTCGCGCTCACGCTCGTCGCCGTCGCGCCGGACCAATACGCGCAGGCGGTGTGGTCACTCGCGGGGTCACCTCGCGGCCGCCGATCCGGAGGGGTACCTCGCGCTCGAGCGCGCGCTCTTCCCTTTCACCGCCGGCTGGGGCGCGCTCTTCTACACCGCTCGGGGCGCTGGGGTGGACGGTGCTTCGCGCGCGCGGGCACGTGGTCGCGCGCTCACGCTCCCCCAGCGGCCCAACGTGGGCGACGATGGCTGTCGCGCTGGGCGGCGCTGCTCCTCCCGGCGTGCGGCCAGGCCCCGTGTTCGTGTCCGCGGCGAACGGGCTGGGTTCACGATGCAGCTCCCGGTGTGGCTCGGCTCGTGACCGAGGCGGTGCTCCTCGCGCCCGTCCGCATCACGCCACGGGGAGGCGCGCGCCGTGGAGCCACCCCGACCCCGGGCTCTTCCGGTCGCCCTCGTCGGACTTCGTCCAACAGCCGCCTCGGTTCTCGGGCGCGCTCGTCGAGCCCGCTCCGCCGAGGTGCCCGAGATGCGGAGCTAGATCCGAGACGTGGTCTGCCGTGGAACTACCTCGTTCCGGTTGCGGCGGTCGAGGGGGCACCTCGTGCCCTGAAGGGCTTGTCTCGAGCGCCTCGGGCCGGACGGGAGGTACGCCTTTCACCTTCCGATTCTTCTTCACGGGCACTTCGGCTTCGCGTTCCTGGGGCCGTTCTGGAGGCTCTCCCGTCTCCCGTGCAGACCAACTGGCGTGTCCACGTGCGCATCCGCATCGGGGCACGACGGATCGCGTTCGTGACGAACGCGATCCGAGCGTGGTGCCTGCGCTGGGCGCGAGGCTGCTCTACCGAGGGGATGCTGATGCACGTCCTCGAGCGCGCGGAGGTGACGCGCGCGGAGGACGGCGCGATCACGGTCTCGCCCGCCCGGCGCGGCTCCGCGCCCGACGCGTCGCCGAGCTGCGCTTCTCCGGCCTCGCCCTGCGCCGCACGTCCTCACGGGCGCGTGGGCCGAGTGCTGGTCGAGCTGACGCGTTCCTCGCGTACTGCGTGCTCAAAGATCGCGCGATGTCGAGCCAGTTGCTCCGCGGGCGCATCTCGCGCCAGGGGAGATATCGACCTCGCATTTCCCCACGGCGTGCTGCTCCCGGAGTGGCACCGTGGTCTCGCGCGCGGCCAGGGCGCGCCTGGGCGACGCGGCGCGCCGCTCTGCTTTCACGTCGACCGCGTGAGCTTCTCGTTCTCGGTGGAGGCGCACGACCCAGGCCCTGACGCTGCCAAGGAGGCCCTCCATGACTAGAGCGCCGAACCGCTCGATCCGGTCGGTTTTTCGCCGATTTACGCTTCGCCGTGCTCCGTGGCTCCTGCTCGCCCAAGCGCCGCGCTGGGTGAACCACCCACACGTGCAAGGTCGCCGTCGCGCTCGGCGTGCTCGTGCTCGTCGGGTGCGGTGCGCGCACGGGGACACGCCCCGACTGCGCGGAGCTTCAGGCCGAAGCGCTCGCCTTGATCGAACCACAGCGCGCCTGCACGGTCGACGCCGACTGCGTACTGTTCACGTCGCCGCTCACGTGCAAGGGCCAGGGCGTCCCGGCGTCGGGACCGACACCACGGCGCTCGGAGGCCCTAAGGCGTCTCGGCACTCACCGCGTGCGTGACCGCGTCCCGAGGTTGTGAGGCCTGCGCGAAGCCGGCCTACCGGTGCAAGCTGGACTATGTCGTCGCGGGCCGGGCGTGCAGCGGGGGTCGCTGCGTGAGCGACGTGGACGACTACGCGCACACGCTGCGGGCGGCGTCGGGAGGCCGCTGAGGCGCCGCTGCCTCTCGTGGTTATGGCGCTCGCGCGGCGCGAAACCCGTAGCGGTGCGTCACGAAGTGGAGCCTCGAGGAAGCTCTGCCTTCCGTGGCGCCCCACCAGCGAGAAGCGCACGCCGCGGGTGGCGTCCCAGTCTGGCAGCCTCCTCCGGGCCGCGGTGGGGAGCGGAGAGCGCGAGCCGCTCGCCGAAGGGAGAGCGCACCGCGAGCCCCGCGAGCACGAGCCACACGCTTACGGGGCCGCGTCCGCGCGACGCGGCGCTCGACGTGAGCGCCACGCAGACGATCCTCCTACCTCCGATGTGGTCACGCTCGAGCCGGAGGATGCCGGAGCACATGGCTCCAGGCATGGGGAACGCGGCGCTTCGCGAAGCGCGCTGCCGCGGGCAGTGGTGTACGCGACGGCCTGCATGACCTCGCCCGTGCCCGCGTAGGTGCGGGAGCACGGCGCGGCGTCGCGTCCGCGGTTTGCCTTCGGCGAGCCTGACGACGCGCGTGCGGATGTGCGCCTCGTGGACCGGCAGCGTCGAACTGGCCTGATCGCCCGCAGGATCGGGCGCACGTGAGCCGCCACAGGCGGGGAAGCGCCACTCGCTGCGCACGGTAGAGGCTTGTTGAAATGCAGGGTCCTCGAAGAAGGCCATTGGTGATCGCCGGGTGAACCTGCTCGGGCGCGAGGTCAGACCGGCGGTTCTCGGCGATGCGGTCAACGACGCACGCGGCGCCTTCGGCCTCGTCGCCCGCGCTGCCTGGTCTCGCGAGCGCAGCTGCTCGTCGAAGAAGGTCGCGCCCACCCGCAGGCCTCCTGAGAAGCGGCTCGTCGGCGGGCGCATCAGCCGGGACGACTGGAAGGCATGGCGCGCGCGGC
>JADKKK010000019.1 GCA_016720545.1 Myxococcales bacterium | reverse complement strand
CCGAGCACGACCGCGCTGATCGGGTCGTCGCAGACCATCACGGGCAGGCCCGTCTCTTCGCGCAGGAGCACGTCGAGGTTCTTGAGCAGCGCGCCGCCGCCGGTGAGCACGATGCCCTTGTCGACGATGTCGGCCGCGAGCTCGGGGGGGGTCTTCTCGAGGGCGAGCAGCACGGCCTCGACGATCGCGTTCGTGGGCTCCGCGAGCGCCTCGCGGATCTCGTCGGAGTTCACGACGACCGTCTTGGGCACGCCCGCGACGAGGTCGCGGCCCTTCACCTCCATCGTGAGCTGCTGGTCGAGCGGGTAGGCGTTGCCGATGGTGATCTTGATGCGCTCGGCGGTCTGCTCGCCGATGGCGAGGTTGTACTTGCGCTTCAGGTACGCCATGATCGCGTCGTCCATCTTGTCGCCGCCGACGCGCACGCTCTGCGAGTACACGATGCCGGCGAGCGAGATGACGGCGACCTCGGTGGTGCCGCCGCCGATGTCGACGACCATGTTGCCGGAGGGCTCGGTGATGGGCAGGCCCGCGCCGATGGCCGCGGCCATGGGCTCCTCGATGAGGTAGACCTCGCGCGCGCCGGCGCTCTCCGCGCTCTCCTTCACCGCGCGCTTCTCGACCTCGGTGATGCCGAAGGGGACGCAGATGATGATGCGCGGCTTCACCAGCGTGCGGCGGTTGTGGGCGCGCGCGATGAAGTACCGCAGCATCGCCTCGGTGATCTCGAAGTCGGCGATGACGCCGTCGCGGAGGGGTCGCACCGCGCGGATGTTGCCCGGCGTGCGGCCGAGCATCTCCTTCGCTTCACGCCCGACCGCGAGGACCTTGTTGCCCCCACGGCTGTCGCGCTGCACCGCGACGACGGAGGGCTCGCACGAGACGATGCCCTTGCCCTTCACGTAGATGAGCGTGTTCGCCGTCCCGAGATCGATGGCGAGATCGTTCGAGAACAGGCCGTAGAGCCAGTCGAAGATCATCGGCGGTCCAATCTCCTCTCGGGGCACGAGGGCCCGTGGTCACCGGAAGCGCGCCAAGCACCGATGCTGGCGCGCGGAAAAGGAAGCGTGACGACCGTCCGCGGCGGGGGCCGGGAGGGCGGAACGGAAGGGAGCGGAAGAGCGAAGCGGGGCCGGGCTCAGCCCTTCGAGATCTTGCCTTCCTTGTGCGGGTGATGCGCGCGGCACGCCGAGCAGAACTTCTTGATCTCGAACTTCTCGGACATCGTCCGCTTGTTCTTGGTGGTCGTGTAGTTGGCGCGGTTGCAGTTCGCGCAGGTCATCTTGATGAGGTCTCGCATGGCCAATCCTTGAACCGAAGTGCGCCCCGACGGCGCGTAGTCGCACGAACACCTGAAAAGCGAAGTGCACCCAAAAGGGAGCCGGTGACTTATCCCGCGAGTTTCATGGAGTCAAGCCTGGCCCGACGATGAGGCCAGCCCGGCCGCCGAGCGGATCCGCTACAAAAAGCGAACGGACGGGCCAGAGCAGCCCGTCCGCCGCGCGCGAGAACTGTGCCGGTCTACTCGTCGTCCCAGTCGTCTGCTTGGGGCTCGTCGCGCTCGCGTTTGGGACGGCGCCCCTCTTCGGAGCCGCCCCCGCCTGGCTTCCGGCGCCGGTCGTCGAAGGTCTTGCGCTGGGGAGGCGGAGCGCCGCCCCCGCCCGCCGGGAAGCCGCCGCCGCCGAAGCCGCCGCCGCCGCCACCACCGAAGCCGCCGCCGCCGCCGCCGCCGCCACCGCCACCGAAGCCGCCGCCGCCGCCACCACCGCCGCCGCCGCCGCCACCACCACCGAAGCCGCCGCCGCCGCCGCCGTACCCGCCGCCCTCGCGAGGCGGGCGCTCACCCTTCGGGTGGGCCAGGTTCACCTTGAGGGGGCGCCCGCGCAGGGTGCCCGTGCGGAGCGCGTCGGCAGCGGCCTTCGCCGCCTCGCTGCTCGACATCGTGACGAAGCCGAAGCCACGCTTCCGACCGTCGGGATCCATGGGCAGGTGAACGCGCACGACCGAGCCCTCTTCCGCCACGACCTCGTTGATGAGGGTCTCGACCTCGAGCGTCGTGCAGTCGTACGGGAGGTTGCCAACGTAGAGGGTGCGGTCGGGGGCGCCTGGGCCCCCCGGGCCACCGCCCCCGCCACCCGGGGCGCCTCCGGTGGGTCCGCCGCCACCGTACGTGCGCTCGCGGCCACCCTCGCGGGGGCCTGGGCCCGCGCCGTCGCGGCGCGGCGGCTCGGCCTGGAACGGCCGCACCGAGATCGACTTGCCCGCCTGGAGCGAGCCGTCGAGGGCCTCTCTCGCGGCCTGTGCCTCCGCCGGTGTGGCCAGCGTCACGAAGCCAAAGCCGCGTGGGCGCCCGGTCTCCCGATCTTTCGGGAGGCTGATGTTGACGACCTTGCCACCGGTCGCCTCGAACAGCTGCTTCAGCACATCTTCCGACACACTATCGGGAAGGCCCGCCACAAACAGCTTCGCCTCCTCGTTCCCATTCGTCGCCATGAAAAAAACCTACTCTCCCGTTCTCCCGAGTTGCTCGGAGGCCGCAGTCACACGTGGGCACGCGCAGGCGAGCCCCGTCGTAGTTGCCGTAGGCCAACGATATCGTGCTTAAGACACGCGTCAACGCGAAATGCAAGGGGCGCGCGCCGCCGCGGCCGGCCGGGGGCGTTCAGGCGGCGCGTGGGGGCGCGGGCCCCGTGCGGCGAGGTACACAGAAGCGGAACGTCGCCCCGTGCCCGAGCCCGCTGTCGACCCAAGCTCGGCCGCGGTGGCTCTCGGCGATGTGCTGCACGAGCGACAGGCCGATGCCGCTGCCTCGGACGGCGCCTTTCCCGTCGCGGGCGGTCGCCGACGAGCCGCGGACGAAGCGCTCGAAGATACGCTGGCGCTCGGCCTCGGGGATCCCTGGGCCCTGGTCGGTCACGGACACTGTGACGTCGTCGCCGACCCGGCTGACGGAGACGGCGACCTCCTTGCCGTCGGGCGCATATTTTAGCGCATTGTCAAGTAGGTTGATGACCACGAGCTCGATGGCCCGCGCGTCGAGCAGCACCTCCGGCAGGCGTTCCTCGACCTCGAGCGTGAGCGTCACGCCCTCGCGCTCCGCGCGGTAGCGGTACACGTTCACGGCGCGGCGGACGGCCTCCCCCAAATCGCCCGGAGAGAAATCGTAGCTCGCGCGACCTCGCTCGACCCGGGCGAAGTCGAGCACGTTCTCGATGAGGCTCGAGAGCCGCTCGCTCTCGCTCACGATGACGTTGAGGTACTCCATGCGCTTCTCCTCGTTCTTGACGCGCCCGCTCTGGAGCATCTCGGCGAACATGCGGACGAGGGCGAGCGGGGTCTTGAGCTCATGGCTGACGTTCGCGACGAACTCGCTCTTCAGCGCCGAGGCCTGGCGCTCGGTCTCGGCGGCGAGCAGGATCGTGAGCACCCCGGCCACGAGCACGACGAACGACAGGCCGACCGTCGCGATCTCGAGCACGCGTCGTCGCTTCACGTTGACGGTGAACTCGTCCTCGCCGACCGGCGAGACCTGCACGCGCCAGTTGTAGAGCGTCGTCGGGAAGCGCACGCCGACGGTGAAGCCGCCGCTGCGGAGCGGGGGCCCGAAGACGATGCGGCCCTCTTCGTCGACGATGTTCGCGCGGCTCGTGTTCTGCGCCAGGAGCGCCCCCGGGACCGAGCGATCCCCGTAGAGGGTCGGCAGGGTCTCCTTCACGATGCGCCCGATGTCGTGCCACGCCACGATCGTGTAGGTGCGCGCGTCGCTTGGGCGGAGCCAGTACGAGATGAGGTAGCTCTCCGCGCCGTAGGTCCGGTGCAGGTGCCGCAGCGCCTCGACCGCGGGTGGCATGTCGTCGAGCAGCCGCTCGGTCAGCAGCCGCCGAAATGCCTCTTCCTCGGCGAACGGTCCGCGCGCGCGGGATGCGAAGGCGACCACCGTGCGCGTCTCGTCGAGCACCAGGATGGCTCGCACCGAGGGCGTCTCGCGCTGGGCCGTAGGCAGCCAGCGCTCGGTGAGGTGCTCCGCTTGCGCGGGGTCCGCGATCGCGAGCACGACGTTGTCTTGATCGATGATCTGGCGGTCGAGGCGGGTCGCCTTCTCGTTGGCGAGCGCGAGCGTGGCCTCGAGGACCGACTGCTTGCGGAGCGTGTCGAGCTGGAGCGTGGTCCGAAAGGTGAAGTAGGCGAGGACCGCGACCGCGACGATGACGGCCGGCAGAAGGACGAAGCGGGTCAGGCGGTCCCGCCGGGATCGCTCAGCCTCGCGCGCCACGGCGTTCCTCCGCGGGCTCCGCGGGGAAGCGGGGTCGCCGCGCGCCGCGTGCCTCTCGCGTCCGCGAGCTCAAGGGAATCTAGCTCAGCCTTGGGCCGCGCGTGCGCGACCGTGATCGAACACCAGGCCTCGTGAGGACAGGAACTCGGCGAATTGTTCGGCGATGTAGGTGAGCGCGTTCGCCTCGGCCTGCGTGAACGGCGCGCCGTCGGACGGGTTGACGAGCTCGAGGATGGCGAGCGCGCGGCCCGCGACGAAGACGGGGCAGAGCACGACGCTCGTGGCCCCGCCCAGCGTCATGTAGCGGCTCGTCAGCGCGTCGTTGGCGTCCTTGAGGATGGCCTTCTTGGTGCGGACGGCCGCCGACAGCAGGGGCTCCGCCTCGAGGTGGCGCTTGCCGACGAGGTCCTCCGTGTCCTCGCCCTTGGCGCGGACCAGCACGAACTCGCGCTTCTCGACGTCGAAGAAGTGGGCGTAGCCAGCCCGCGAGGGGATGACGCCGATCGCGAGCTGGAGGCAGAAATCGGCGCCTTGGATGGCGTCCTGGAGGAAGTGGAGGTCGTGCATCGCCTCGAACAAGGTGGCGATGAGCTCGTCGCCCGAGACCCGCGTGCCCGTCTGTGATCGGGGCGGGATGACCACGGTCACGTTCCCCGGGGGGGGCGTGAAGGGGGACTCGGCATCGGAGCGCGCGGGGGCGGGCGCCGGCGCCGGCGGCACCATCGCGACGGCCCCGGGGCCCGGCGTGAAGCGTGGCAGCACCAGAGGCCCCGCCGGAGCGGGCGCGGGGGCGGGAGGCGGGACGCTCTGGGGGCGCGCGACCGGGGCGGGAGGCGGGACGCTCTGGGGGCGCGCGACGGGGGCGGGAGGTGGCACGCTCTGAGGGCGCGCGGCGGGGGCGGGAGGTGGCACGCTCGCGGGTCGGGAGGCGGGGGCGGGAGGCGGGACGCTCGCGGGTCGGGTGGCGGGGGCGGGAGGCGGGACGCTCGCGGGTCGGGGCGCGGGGCTTGCGGACGCGGGGCTTGCGGACGCGGGGCTCGCGGACGCGAGTGTGTGCGGGGCGGGGGCCGGCGCGTTCGGCGGGAGAGGCTCGACCAGCTGCGGCACGCCGAGCAAGGTCGCGGCGCCGCGGCCCGGGCGCGCGGGGCCGGCCGCTCCGCCGTGCGCTCGAGATCGGCGGGCACGACGATGCGGAGGGGTTCTTCGGTGCGCCCCTCGGCGGGGCGGATCGCGCGCGTGTCGTCGAGCGTGGTGACGGGCTCCACGAGCGTCTGCTTGACGGCCGCGGGCGGCGCTGCGGCCGCTGGCGCTCCCGCCGGCGCGCTGGACGCTTTGGATCCCGGGGCTGCGCGCCTCGGGAAGTGGACCGTTGGATCGCCGCGCCAGTCCTTCCAGGTGAGCGTCGCGAGCGGAGGCTTGCTGGCCTTCCCCTCGAACCGCTCGTCGAACACTGCGAGCTGCACCAGCTTCCCGGTCTGCGCGGTGCCTAGGGCGGCCTGCACCAGCTCGAGCTGCGCGAGCAGCAACCCGACCGCGGCTCCCTCCTTCGTCCCTGCTTGCACCAGGAAGGCGTACTCCCGGTAGCTCAGGGGGAGGCTCTCGGTGGGCGAGTGCTCTCGACGCGACAGCACCTCCAGCCCCGACCCGACGGCGGCTGCGTTGTCGGGCACAGGCTCAGCCGGGGCGCCCTGCGGCGCCACCGGCGCGGGCACGGGCACCACGGGAACCTCTACGGTCGCGCTCTCGAAGACGTTGCGACTCGCGTTTCCCGCGACGTCGAGCGGATCCACGGTCTTCACCGTGGTGTCGAGGTCGGTGGAGTTCGCGAGCGACGCGGGCAGGGCGCGCGGCGCCGACGGCTTCGTGGCGGTGGCAGGTGCGGCGCTCGTCCCGCCGGGTCGCGGAGCCGCTGCGCCTGGCGCAGCCGCCGCGGGCTTCGCGCCCACCGCGGGCTTGGAGCCGACGGCGGCGGAGGCGGCGGGCTTGGACCCGACGGCCTGGGCAGGCCCGGCGGCGACCGCAGGCTTGGAGCCAACGGCCGGCTTGGGGCCAGCGGCGGCCGGCACGGCAGGGGCAGTCGCGGAAGGCTTGGTGGTGGCGCCAGGAGCGGCCGACCCCGCCGAAGCCGCGGCCGGCGCGGCCGCCTGGTTGTCGAGGGGCGTCAGCGCCGCGGTGTCGGTCGTTCGCTTGACGACGAAGCGCAGGCGCGCCACCGGATCGACGGCCCGGTAGCCCGCCTCCAGCAGCTCGATGGAGAACCCGCTCATCGGGCTGGTCTCGCCCCGGTGGGCGCGGACGAGCTGGAGGGCTCGCTGCCAGGTCTCTGCTTCGACGCAGAAGGACTGCGGGTCGCCCTTCCCAATCGCCGACACCTCGACGAGCCATCGCATGAAGAATCGCGCCCCTTTCGGTGGTTACGCTCGCACCGCCGCCGACGGCGGCCAATGAAAGAGGCACAGTAGCTCCGATTGCCGCCGACTGGACCGACTTTCTCGAGAGGAAGCGGACGAGAACGGCGCGGGGCGATGTCTCTAGGTGCCTTATTCCGCCCGCAGCCCGTCGGCGGGCCGCATGCGGGACGCGTAGAGCGCGGGGACGATGGTGGCCACGCTGCTGATGAACACGGCGATGGCGCCCGTGATGAGGAACTCGTTCGGCCGAATGAGGACCGGCAAGTGCGAGATGAAGTAGACCTTGGGGTCGAGTGGGAAAGGGTAGGCCGCGATGGCTCGGCAGCAGGCGTACCCCAGGAGGAGACCCAGCCCCGTCCCCACGACGCCGATGAGCGTGCCCTGGTAGAGGAAGATGCGGAGGATGGCGCGGTCGGTCGCGCCCAGGGCCTTCAAGAGGGCGATCTCCCGCTTCTTGTCGAGCACGACCATGATGAGCACCGCCACGACGGTGAACGCCGCCACGAGGATGTTCAGGGCGAGCATGAAGCTCATCCCGATTTGCTGGATGAGGAGCGCCGTGAAGAGGCCATGGTTGAGCTCCCGCCAGTCGAGCGTGTGGTAGACGCCGTTGGCGAGGCGACGGTCGATTTCCTTCGCGATGGCCCCGGAGTTGTCGATGTCGTCGATGGTCATCTCGACCCCCGTGACGCTGTCGCCCTGGTCGTAGAAGCCCTGGGCCTCGTAGAGGTCGGTGTACACCAGCTTGGAGTCGTACTGGTCGAAGCCGGCCTCGAAGACCGCGATGACGCGGAACTGCTTCGCGATCGGCGGTCGCGCACCGCTCGCGCCGAGGGAGACGCCGATGGTCGGCGAGGTGATCTGCAGGCAGTCGCCGAGCTTCACGCCGAGCTGTCGGCCGAGCGTCCGCCCGATCACCACGCCGGGCAGCTTCTTGATCTGCTCCGGGCTCTTGCACGGATCGGGATCGACCGACTCGGGGAGGACGTCGTCGTCGTTCGTGGGGAGCTGGCTCGCGTAGCCGCCGTCGGGCGTGACGGCGCCGACGACCGTCGGGGCCGGGGCCGCGGTCGGTGCGGCCGCGTCGTCGGGCGCGCCGGCGTCCGAGCGATCGGGATCGAGCCCCGCCGCGTGCAGATCGCCGAGGACCGAGCGGCTCGCGCCGCCATCGCGGGCGCCCGAGTTGGACGGGAAAGGGTCGAACGGCTCGACCCGTCGCTCGGGCGGCTTCGCGCCCGGCTTTCGCAGGCCGTCCAGGTTTCCCTCGACGATGTGCCTCGGGAGGTCGAGCACCTTCGGCATGAACTCGGGGTCGACGCCCTTCAGCAGCACCCCGGTGGCCGTGCGGCCCCCGTGGGTGACCATCATCGGGTTGATGATGAACGGCGCGACGCCCTTGACGCCGGGCACGTCGGCGACCTTCTTCATGACGTCCGGGTACTCGCGGAAGTCGACCGAGTATTTCAGCACGAGGACGTGGGCGTTCACCCCGAGCACCTTGTCCCGGAACTGCTTCTGGAATCCGCCCGTGACGCTCATGACCGTCGCGAGCGCCGCGACGCCGATCATCACCCCGAACATCGCGAACGCGGTCCCGACCGAAATGAAGGAGCGCTTCTTCGAGACGAGGTAACGGAGAGCGACGGTGAGGGGGTAGCCCATGAACGCGTGGTGCAGTTACCACGAAACCGCACGCCGTCGCGAGCGCCGCGCCGCCCGACCCCCGGCGAGAACCTGCGCGCTTGGCGCGCCAGGCTGGCCGAGGGTAGAGTTGGCCGCATGGCGAGGGACCCGGACGGAGACACGCTCCACATCGTCGGGGGCCCCGCGCAGGCGCCCCCGTCTGCGGGGGCCGATCCGTACCTCGGCACCGTAATCGAGGGGCGGTACCTCGTGGACTCGGTGCTGGGCGAAGGCGGCATGGGCATCGTCTACGCCGGGCGCCACCGCACCCTGGCCAAGCGCGTGGCCATCAAGGTGCTCAAGCGGGAGCTCGCCGACGATCGTGACATGCTCGAGCGGTTCTTCAACGAAGCGCGCGCGGCGTCGTCGATCGGCTCGCCCCACATCGCCGACGTCGCCGATTTCGGCATGCTCCCGGACGGGGCCGCGTACTTCGTCATGGAGTACCTCGACGGCGTGAGCCTCGGCGGGCTGCTCGACCAGCTCCGGATGATCCCCACCCCGCGGCTCCTCAAGATCGCTCGCCAGATGGCCGTGGGTCTGTCTGCCGCGCACGCCGCTGGCATCGTCCACCGCGACCTCAAGCCCGACAACATCATGCTCGTGTCGCGGGGGGGCGAGAACGATTTCGTCAAGATACTTGACTTCGGCATCGCGAAGGTCACCCACGCGGCGACGCGGCTCACGCGGACCGGCAGCGTGTTCGGCACGCCGCACTACATGTCCCCGGAGCAGGCCGCCGGGCTCTCGGTCGACAGCCGTGGCGATCTCTACGCCATGGGCATCATCCTCTACGAGATGGCCTGCGGGCGGGTGCCGTTCGACTCCGACAATTACATGGGCATCCTGACCCAGCACATGTACAAGGCGCCGCCCGCGCCGCGGACGCTCGTGGTGCCTCCGAACGCCGTCTCCCCCGGGCTCGAGGCGATCATCCTGAAGTGCCTCACCAAGAAGCCGGAGGGGCGCTACGCCACGGCCGACGAGCTCGTCGCCGACCTCGACCTCTTGCTCGCGGGGCAGCCCCCGAAGGCGGTGGGCGAGCTCATGGCGCGCTCGGGCAATTTCAACGCTCCGGCCGACTACTTCCACGGCGCCGCCGCGAGCACCATGCTCCCGCAGTCTCGCGGAGGGGGCGGCCGCCTCGGGATCGCGCTGGGCCTCGGCATGGGGGTCCTCCTCGCGATCGCCGCGGTCGTTGCGTTCGCCCTGCGCGACAAGGGCGCTGGCGCGCAACCCACCATCCGCGCGCTCGCGCCCCCCCCCTCCGCTTCGACGAGCGCCGCGGTCGCGGTCGTCGTGGCGTCGGCGGCCCCCGTCGTCACGAAGCGCGTCGTGATCGTCGCGATCGAGCCCGTCGACGCGCAGGTGGCGCTCCCGTCGGGGACGCTGGTGCACGTGGAGCGCGGCTTCGCCCACGTCTCGCTCGCGCCGGGTGAGAGCGTGAAGCTCACGGTCTCGCGCGCGGGTTACGCGCGGCAGGAGCTGGTGGTCGGGCCCGCGTCGGCCGACGCCGAGCGGGTCGCGCTCGCGGCCGAGCCGAAGGCGCCCGTAGGAGTGACGACCGCCCACCCGACGGCCCCCCGTGTCGCGCCCCCGCCGCCGTCCGCGAGCGCCGCACCGCCGCCTCCGAAGCAGCGCCCCGAGTGGTGCGCCAAGATGAAGACTTCGGATCCGACCTTCAGACATTTCCCCGAGTGCAGGTAGTCGGCGCCGCGCGGTCCCGCTCCGGTGCCTGCAGTCAGCGCCGATACGGCAGCTCGTAGTCGTCGGCGAACGTGCCTTGCGTCGGCTCGGCGGGTTCGGGGGCCGGCTCGCCGACGCTGCGCGGCCGGTGCCTCACGTCGTCCATCGCGGTGGACACCGCGCGCCAGGCGGTGAGGGTCTCGGCGGCCGTGCGGAAGCGGTTCTCGCGCTCGCGGGCCATGAGCTTGCCCAGGAACCGCTCGATCGCCTGGGGCCACTCGTCACCGGTCGTGGAGGTGAGGCTGGGCGGATCGCGATCGAGCTTCAGCGCCACCAGCGTGAGCGCGTTCGTGCCCTCGAACGGGAGTCGCCCGGTGAGCCCGCGGAACGCGACGGCGCCGAGCGCGTACAGATCGGCGCGCTCGTCGACGCGCGCCGAGCCCCGCACCTGCTCGGGCGCCATGTAGGCAAAGCTGCCCAAGGTCGCGTCGAACGCGGTGAGCGAGGGCTCGTTGCGGTCGGCCGCCGGGCGGAGCTTGGAGACCCCGAAGTCGAGGATGCGGGTGCGCTCCTCGCGCGCCCCGCCCGCGAGCTCCGCGTGCGTCAGCTTTCGCTTCTCGACGAACAGGTTCGCGGGCTTGATGTCGCGGTGGATGACGCGGGCGTCGTGCGCCGCGATGAGGCCCTGCAGCGCGTCGTCGACGATCGGGACCACCTCGGAGAACGCGAGGTACTGCTCGCGGCGGAGTCGCTCGTCGAGCCCCTCGCCCACCAGGCGCTCGAAGGCTATCCAGAGGCGCCCGTCCCGCTCTTTCCCCGAGCCGAGCACCGCGGCGACGTACTCCGAATGGATGCTGCGGGCGATCTCCGCCTCGCGGTTGAAGCGCGCCACGAGGTCGGGATCCTTCGCGGCGCGGTCGTGGAGCACCTTGATGGCGACCTTCTCGCCGCGGCGCCCCTCGCCCGCGTACACCTCGCCCATGCCGCCCTGTCCCAAGAGCCGGCGAATGCGGAACTTACCGCCGAGGATGGTCCCCGACGGGATCCTGGAGTCCGCCACCATGTGGCCGGAAACGTAGCACAGCGCGCGGGCGATTTCGTTTGAAAGCGGAATGGACGCCGAAGCCTGGCGGTATGCCGTAGAGTGGTCACGTTCCTTCCCGTTGCGTTGAGCGGGGCGGAGGTGGGGCGCGCTCGCGCCCACGGAACGCGATCATCTGCACGCGAGGGGTAGAATGCGCACGGAGAAAGACGTCGAGGCGTACCTGACCAAGATGAACCGGCGGTTCTCGCCGCTGGAGGACGGGACCTACGTCCTCGGCGCGACGAGCGAGGCGGCCCCGCCCATCGCCCTACACGTAGACCCGCCCCTCGTCGTGACGCGGGTCAACGTCGGCAAGGCGCCCGCCGAGGGCGGCTCCGAGTTTTTTCGTCGGCTCCTGTCGCTGAACGCCAGCACGCTCGTGCACACGAGCTTCGGCCTGGAGGAAGACAACGTCGTGCTCACGAGCGCGCTCGAGCTCCAGAACCTCGACTACAACGAGCTCGAGGCGCTGCTCGACGAGATCGACGTGACCTTGGCGCAGCAAGTGCCCGCGCTGGTGGAGCTCTCCCGAGCGCCAAGCTGAGCCCCGCGCCGCCGCCGAGCGCGGTGGCGTCCCCCCAATCTTTACGTGTCCACGTGGGGAGCGCGCTGGCGCTCCCGCAACGGCCAATCCCTCGAGCCCGCGAGATCCATCCATGGGAATATTCAGCCGCCTGGCGCAGCTCATCAAGTCGAACCTGAACGACCTCATCAGCAAGTCCGAAGACCCGGAGAAGATGCTGAACCAGGTCGTCGTCGACATGAACAACCAGCTCGTCGAGGCGAAGAAGCAGGTCGCCGTCGCCATCGCCGACGAGAAGAGGCTCGCGAAGCAGCACGAGCAGGAGGCCGCGAACGCGGCCGAATGGGAGCGCCGCGCGATGATGGCCCTCCGCGCCGGCAACGAAGAGCTCGCGAAAGAGGCGCTCTCGCGCAAGAAGGAGCACGACGAGCTCGCGCAGACCTTCAACGATCAGTGGTCGAAGCAGAAGGCCTCCGTCGATCAGCTGAAGCGGGCGCTCCGCATGCTGAACGACAAGATCGAGGAGGCGAAGCGCAAGAAGAACGTGCTCGTGGCGCGGAAGAAGCGCGCCGAGGCTCAGAAGTCTATCCAAGAGACCAGGCACGGCCTCAAGGACCAGAGCGCGTTCGAGACCTTCGATCGCATGTCCGCCAAGATCGACCAGCTCGAGGCGGAGGCCGAGGCGGGCGCCGAGCTGCAGGAGGAGTACTCGGGCGACGTGCTCGCCTCTCGCTTCCAGTCCCTCGAGCGGGACGCCGGAGCCGAGGACGAGCTGGCGGCGCTCAAGCGCAAGATGGGGCTCGCCCCGGCGGAGGCCCCCAAGGCCCCCGAGGTGGGGGTCCAGGCGCGCGTGCAGGCGCCCGCCGCGCCCCCGCCCGCCGCCTCCTCGAAGGAGGAGGACGAGCTCGCTGCCGCGCTCGAGGAGATGGAAGCCGAGGCGGCCGGCCAGCAACGCAAGGCGCGGTAGCAGAGCGAGAAAACATAAGTAGTGTCGCGCTCTTGGGCGGGATCTTGGGCGCGGATCCCGCCGTTTCGACCGCGCGGCGCTGGGCGAGACGTAGGCGCGCTCGGCGTTCAGCCTGGCCGAACCGTCATGAAGCGCGCCGCGTTTCCTTGCGCGGGGCGAGACACGCGCGAGGGGGCTGCGTCGGCGCGGCGGGACGGCGTCCACGCTCCGCGGGCGAGCGGCGGGGCTCCGCTGCGTGGCGGCGCCGCCGAAGGCGCTTACAAAAGTGCCCAGGCTCTTGCATGATGGCGCCCCCCCTTTGGAACGTACCCCGCCCAGCGCAACCACACCCGCCGGGGGCTCGGCGCCCACGGCGTTCCACGTCGAGGCCCCCGAGGTCCTGCTCGAGCGCCTGAAGGCCACCCCCGTGGGCCTCACCGCGAAGGAGGCGGCCGCTCGCCTGCTCACCGCGGGCCCGAACGAGCTCCCGGCGCCGCCGCCGCCGAGCGCCTTGAAGCAGTTCTTCGGGCAGTTCGCGAACCCCATCGTCGGGACCCTGCTGGTGGCTGGCGTCGTGGCCGTGGTGAATGGTGCCGGCAACGCGCAGGAGGGCTTCCTCTCACGCTGGGGTGACGCGATCTCGATCGTCCTCATCGTCGTGCTGAACGCGGTGCTCGGGTACGTGCAGGAGCGCCGCGCGGGGGCCGCGCTCGACGCCCTCCAGAAGATGCTCTCGCCCTCGGCGCGCGTGCTGCGCGACGAGCTCCCCACGGTCGTCCCGGCGCGGGAGGTCGTGCCCGGCGACATCCTCGAGGTCGAGCCCGGCGACGCCATCGCGGCCGACGCGCGCATCCTCCAGGCGATCGATCTGTCGGTCGACGAGGCCTCCCTGACGGGCGAGTCGGTGCCCGCCACCAAAGACGCGCGCGCGGAGCTCGCGATCGACGCGCCGCTCGGCGACCAAGCCACGATGCTCTTCGTCGGCACCCTCGTCGTGCGCGGGAAGGGGCGCGCGCTCGTGGTGGCGACCGGCCCCGAAACCCAGCTCGGGAAGGTCTCCACGCTCATGAGCGCGCCGCGCGAGAGCACTACGCCCCTCGAGGAGCGCCTCGAGCACTTCGGCAAGCGCATCCTGTGGGCGTGCCTCGTGCTTTCGGCGCTGATTTTCGCCTGGGGTCTCTACCTAGGCAAGGAGACCTGGCAGCAGATCCTCCTCGGAGCCGTGAGCCTCGCGGTCGCGGCCATCCCCGAGGGGCTCCCCGCCATCACCACCATCACGCTCGCGCTCGGCATGCAGCGCATGGCGAAGCGTGGGGCGATCGTGCGGAAGCTCGCCGCGGTCGAGACGCTCGGCAGCGCCACGGTCATCTGCACCGACAAGACCGGGACGCTCACCCAGAACGAGATGACCGTCCGCGAGGTGTTCTGCGGGGGGCGGAGCTACGACGTCACCGGCACGGGCTACGAGCCCGTCGGCGAGCTCATGAACGTCGACGGCTCGCCTGCGGACACCGACTACGCGCCGCTGCGTCACCTGCTCGCCAGCGTCGCCCTGGCGAACTCGGCCCGCCTCGAAGTAGGCGAGGGGGGGCGCCACCGGGTCGTGGGCGATCCCACCGAGGGCGCGCTGCTGACGCTCTCCGCGAAGGGTGGGCAGCCCAAGGAGTCGGTGCTCCCGAGCCACCGAATCCTGAAGGAGCTGCCCTTCGACAGCGATCGAAAGCGCATGACCGTGCTCACTCTCGACGCCAAGGGGCGCGAGATCGTCCACACGAAGGGCAGCACCGACGTGCTCCTGCCGCTGTGCCACGCGCACGAGACCGCGGAGGGGATCGTCGAGCTCACCGACGAGCAGCGCGCGGTGATCCAGGGGGAGGCCGACCGCATGAGCGGAGAGGCCCTCCGCGTGCTGGCGGTCGCCCGGCGCGAGCTCCCTCGGCACGTGCACGACGACGCGAGCGCCGATCACCACGGCGATCTCGAGCAGCGGCTCTGCTTCCTCGGCCTCGTCGCCATGATCGATCCGCCGCGCGTCGGGGTGAAGGAGGCCGTGCGGGCCTGCGCCGACGCCGGCGTGCGCGCGGTGATGATCACCGGCGATCACAAGCTCACCGCGGTCGCGATCGCGCGCGAGCTCGGCCTGTGGGAGGAGGGCGCGATCGCCCTCACGGGGACCGAGCTCGCCGCGCTCTCCGACGAGGCGCTGGCGGCGCGTATCGACGCGGCCCGCGTGTTCGCGCGCGTCACCGCCGAGCAGAAGCTTCGCATCGTGCGGGCCTTCAAGGCGCGCGGGCACGTGGTCGCGATGACCGGCGACGGCGTGAACGACGCCCCCGCGCTGCGCGAAGCGCACATCGGCGTGGCGATGGGCAAGGACGGCACCGACGTGGCGCGCGGCGCGGCCGACATGGTGCTCGCCGACGACAACTTCGCGACGATCGTCGAGGCCGTCCGCGAGGGCCGGGCGATCTGGCGAAACATCCAGAAGTTCATCTTCTTCCTGCTCTCGTCGAACGCCGGGCTCGTCGTCACGGTCTTCGTCGCCGCGTTCCTCCCTGGGCTGCCGCCGCTGCGCCCCATCATGATCTTGTGGATCAACCTCGTGACCAACGGGCTCCCCGCGCTCGCGCTCGGCGTGGACCCGCCCGACGACTCCCAGATGCTCGAGCCTCCGCGCGAGGTTGCGGCCGGGCTGCTCGGAAAGCGCGAGTATTTCGGCATCGCGTTCGTGGGGGTGGTGATGGGGGGGCTCGGGGTGGCCTGCTACCTGTACCCATGGGAGCTCGGGCCTGGCGTCGCGGAGCCCGAGCGGGTGCTCTACGGGCGAGCCTTGGCGTTCTCTCTCCTCGCGCTGTCGCCCCTGTTCCACGCGTTCAGCTGCCGGTCAGCGACCCGCTCGATCTTCAAGCTCCGTCCAGGCTTCTCGGGGCCGCTGCTCATCGCCGTGGCGCTCAGCGCTGCGATCCACCTCGTCTCGGTGCTGGTCCCGAGCCTCCGGGTGGTCTTCCAGACCTACGCGTTGACGGGCGCCCACTGGCTCGTGCTGGTCGTGCTCTCGATCCTCATCGTCCCGGTGATCGAAGGCACGAAGGTGCTTCAGCGCGTGGCGGTCGTCGGAAAGAGCCTGGGGCCCATGTCGCGGCGTGCGTGACCGATGGCCACGTCGGCGGCGAGAGCGGTTGGCGGAAACGCTCGCTCGTCCGCGACCTTTGACTATCCTGTCGGCCCAATGGCTCCTCCAGTGTCCGAGCGCTCGCCTTCGTCTGCGTTCCGCTCTCTCCGCTCGCACCCCGCGCTCGGCTCGCGCCCCGCGCTCGGCTCGCTCGGCTCACTCCGTCGGCTGACCGCGCTCACCTCCGCGTCGCTCGCGATCGCGTGTGGGGGGGCTCAGGCGCCGAGACCGAACACGCCGAGGCCCGCCGCTCCCGACTCGATCGCCGCCGCGGCGGCCGCGCAAGGCGGCCTGCCGTCCCTCGGCGACGGCGCGGGCGCGTCCGGCTACGAGTCGACGCTGGTGGGCCCGCTCAGGGCCGAGCTCATCGACGAAGCGGCACCGGTGAAGCTCGACGGGCTGCTGAAGGAGTGGCAGCCGCGCAGCCCGACCGAGCGCCTCCGCGGCGCGACCGAGGGCCGCGCGTTCGCGGTGGCGCTCCAATACGACGGCGCCAAGGTGTACCTCGCCGGAGAGATCACCGATCCGAATTACGTGCGAACTGCACGCTTTTCCGAGCACGAGGATCGCGTGTCGGTGGCGCTCGCGTTCCCCTCGGCGGGCGGACGCTACAAAGTGTACGAGCTGTCGATCTTCCCGGGCAAGGCGGGCGAGACCGCCGGCAGCGTGCGCTACGCCGCCGGGCCGTCGAAGGGGCAGGCGGTCCCCTCCGCCAAGGTCGTGGACGCGCCGCAGGAGCGCGGGCTCACGTTCGAGGCGGTCGTGCCGTGGGCCACCTTCGCCGAGGCCTCGACCGTGCGGGTCGGGCTCCGCGCCGCCGTGCGCTACCACGACGGTGACGGTACGAAGGAGCTCGGCGTGCTCGGCACCGGTCCGGGGGGCGAGTCTGCCCCTACGGAGCTCCCCGCGCTGCCGACGGCCGCCGAGCGCGCCGTGGTGGACGGGCTCCTCGAGCCGAACGGGCTCGCGAAGGCCGTGCCGAAGATCGACCTCATCGTCGACATCACGGGTGACGCGATGAAGGAGCGCGTGAGCGTCTTCGACCGCTACGTCACCGTCTGTGGACCGGGCTACCGCGGGGGCAAGCAGTTCTTCTACCGCCAGCTCGTTGGCGACGTGGCGCGCCTCGAGGCGCGCGACCTCGGGGGACGCGGGAAAGACTCGCTCCTCGTCCGCAGCCGGATCGCCCACGGCGGTGCCGAGCGCGAGGCGTTCGAGGTGTGGGCCTTCCCGCACGACGAGCCCGAGACTCTCTTCGCGCACGAGGTCGCCGCAGGCCGGGGCGCCAACAAGCTCGTGAATTCCCTGCGGATTTCGCGCTCGGAGATCGAGGTGTCGGTGGAGCCCGCGGTCGGCTGGGTCGCCGAGAGCTACCGCGAGCCGGCCCTCGGAGGGGACGTGCTGCCGCTGCTGCTCCCGTGGGGCACGGTGAAATCGCGGCTCTATCGGTTCGACGGGCATCGTTTCCAGCGGGCCTCGGAGGTCGCGCAAGACGGGCCCAAGGCGTCGGCCGCGCCCGCGGCGACGCCGCCCGTTCCCCGTGATCTCCCCACGCCGCCCGTCGCCAACGGCGGCGACCTCGGCCGCCGCCTCTTCGAGCAGTACCTGACCGACCAGCAGGTGGCCCGGGGCACGCGCCCGAAGGTCGACCTCCAGGTCCAGGCGCACGGCGATCCGCGCCCCGAGCGCGTCGCCCTGGTGGGCCGCGACCTCGTGGTGCTCGGGCCCGGCTACAAGGGCGGCACGCAGTACGCGTTCGTGCGTCTGTCGGACTTCGCCGCGGCGGAGGACATTGGCGAGGTCACCGCCCGCGATCTCACCGGCGACGGGCTCGCCGAGGTGCTCGTGCGCGGGAAGGTGAAGCCATCGCCCGGCGTCGAGAGCGACGTCCTCCTGGTGTACTCGGCGGCCGGCGACCGGATCGTCCGTCTGCTCGGCGTGGAGACCGGGCGGGAGGCGGGCGGGGCGCGCGCGCAGGGGCTCGTGCAGTTCGTGCCGAACAAGACGCGAGGCTTCGACGTGGACGTTCGCCCAGGCGTCGTGCGCGGCTGCACCGAGCGCACGTGCGTCTTCGTGGAGGGCGAGCCGACGGCCCAGACCGTGCCGGTGCTCCTGCCGTGGGGGAAGACCCGCCACGTGCGGCTCGTCTGGAACGGCACGGCGTTCGCCATCCAGTAGGCGCGCGCGAGCGTCGGGCGCCCTCCGCCGGGGATCTCTTTGCGTCATCCGCTCGGATTCATGTTAAAAACGGCGAACCGTGGAAAACACCATCGTCGCCAAGGGACGCCTGGAGGTCCGAGGCGGTACGCTCTCGGTCAAGCGGGGCGCCGGCAACAAGTCGAAGCTCGAGATCGGCCCCGAGATCACCGTGATCGGCCGCAACGAGGCGTGCGATCTCGTGCTCGACGACAAGCGCGTGAGCGCGGTCCACGTCGAGCTCATCGCGACCGAGCGCGGGGTCCGGGTGCGCGACCTCGGCTCGCGCAACGGCACCTTCCTCGGTGACACCCGCGTCGGTGAGGTCTATCTCCTGAAGCCCACCGTGTTCTCGGTCGGCGAGTCGGTCCTCGAGTTCACGCCGAGCACGCCCGAGACCGTCGAGATCCCCGAGGTGGCCGCGTTCGGCCCGCTCGTGGGGTCGAGCGCGGGCATGCGCGCCGTGTTCGAGCGCTGCCGCAAGGCCGCGCCGACCGAGCTCACGGTGCTCATCCTCGGGGAGACCGGCTGCGGCAAGGAGCTCGTCGCGCAGGCCATCCACCAGGCGTCCACCCGCGCGCACAAGCCCTTCGTCGTGGTGGACTGCGGCTCCATCCCGCCCTCGCTCGCGGAGAGCGCGCTCTTCGGCCACGAGCGCGGCAGCTTCACCGGCGCGGTCGACAAGCGCATCTCGCCCTTCGTCGAGGCCGACGGCGGCACGATCTTCCTCGACGAGCTCGGGGAGCTCCCGGTCGACGTGCAGCCGAAGCTGCTTCGCGCGCTCGCCGAGCAGCGCATCAAGAGCGTCGGTTCGAACAACTACAAGCCCGTGAACGTGCGGGTCATCGCCGCCACCCGCCGCGATCTCGTGCGCGAGGTGAACGCCGGCACGTTCCGGAGCGACCTTTATTTCCGTGTGGCGCAGCTCCGCGTCGAGCTGCCGCCGCTCCGCGAGCGCCTCGAAGACATCCCGGCGCTCGTGCGCAAGATGATGATCGACATCGGCGACAAGGAGGCCTACGCGCGCATCACGAGCGACTCGCTCGAGCGGCTCATGCGCCACGACTGGCCTGGCAACGTGCGCGAGCTGCGCAACGTCATCTCGGTCGCGCTCGCCTTCGGCAAGGAGGGGCCGCTCGACCTCGCGCAGCACCTCGCGCCGCTCGTGGCCTCGAGCGACTCGACCCCCACCCGCGGGCGCACCTTCCAAGACGCGAAGCGCGACGTGCTCGCGCGGTTCGAGCGCGAGTACTTCACGGCGCTGTACGCCGAGTGCAGCGGCAACGTGAGCGAGATTGGGCGGCGCTCCGCCATGGAGCGCGCGCACGTGCGCGGCTACCTCCGCCGCCACGGAATCGGCGATCCGAAGGCCGGCGGTTAAGGCTGCCCGCCCGCGCGTGCGTGTCGACTTCTACCCGTCGCCTCGGTTCATGGCCATCCGCGGGGAGGCAGGCTCGTGAAGCGCGCGCCAACCGCGGGGCGAGGGCAAATGCGAGCGGAGCCGGGCGCGTGGCACGAATCGCAGGGGGTGAATCGTGCATGCGGCTGCGCGAAGCGCAGCGAAAATAGGAACAGTGTCGACTGCTTGGATGAGCGCCAAGCCAGGGGACACCTCAGCGTTTCTGCCTAATCGGGGCGCTCGTGGGAGGCCGAGACGCTGCGCGCCTCGCGGGACCGCGACTGGAAAAGCCGCTACGCTTCCGGCGCCATGGTGGCGAAGCTGAGCCCCGTACCGCGCGCGCCGCGCCTGCCGTCTCTCGCGAAGTACGAGCTCCTCGGCGAGCTCGGACACGGCGGCATGGCCACGGTGTACCGCGCGCACGACCCGCGACTCGGCAGGGACGTCGCCGTCAAGCTGCTGCACGCGCACCTTCGGGAGTCCGTGGAAGTGGCGGCCCGGTTCGCGACCGAGGCGCGGGCCGTCGCGAAGCTCCGGCACCCCAACATCGTGGAGGTGTTCGACGTCTCCGGCGACGAGGACGACGAGCAGTTTCTCGTCGTAGAGCTCGTCCGCGGACCGAGCATGCGGCGGCTGCTGGCCGAACACGGCGCGCTGCCACCGGAGGTGGGGTGCGCGATCGTGCTCGACGTCCTCGGGGCGCTCGCGAGCGCTCACGACGCGGGGGTCGTGCATCGCGACGTGAAACCCGAGAACGTCCTCATCGAGCATCGCGCGCTCGACGGCGACGTTTCTGGCGATCTTCTTGGGCACCGAGTTCGCGTAAAGCTTACGGATTTTGGCATCGCGAAGCTGCTGGACGTGCAGGGCGTGACCTCCACGGGCCAGGTGCTCGGGAGCCCCGCGCACATGGCCCCCGAGCAGATCGACGGCTCCGAGGTCGACGAGCGCGCCGACGTGTTCGGCGCCGGTGTGCTGCTCTACGAGTGCCTGGTGGGGCACCTGCCGTTCGAGGGCCAGAACCCCGCCCAAGTCCTGAGGCGTGTGCTCGACGGGATCTACGCGAAGGCCGAGGCCGAGCGCCCGGTGGTGGGTACGGCGCTGTCGGCGATCTGCGATCGCGCGCTCGCCCGAGAGCCCGCGGACCGTTACCCGACCGTCCGCGCCATGCGCGACGCGCTGGTGGCCGAGCTCGCCCGCCTCGACTTTGGCGAGCCCCGCGCCGAGCTCGAGGCCTGGCTCGACGACCCCGAGGGCTACGAGGGCCGGCACTCGGCGAAGATGGTCGAGCGCCTCTGCGCGCTCGGAGCGGAGCGCCGCCGTCGCGGCGACGCGCTCGCGGCCGCCGCCGACTACAACCGCGCGCTCGCCTTCGCGCCGCACGACTCGCAGCTGCTCCGGGTCGTCACGAGCCTGCAGCGCCGCAGCAGGCGCGTCGCGTTCGTCCGGCGGCTCGCGCCGCTCCTCCTGGTGGCGGTGTGCGCGGGGGTGAGCGCGTTCGGCGCGACACGACGCCTCCGGCGAGCAACGCCCCCGCCGCCTGTCGCGGTCGTCCCCTCCGCGTCGGTCGCGCCCTCGGCGAGCGCAGCGCCGCCCGAGCCCTCGAGCGAGCTCGCCGCGCCCTCCGCGCCCCCGCGCACGCCCGCCCGCCCGACCGTGATCACGCGTCCACCCCCGCCGAAGACCCGCGCCGTCACCTTCGTGCGGCTCCTCCCGGTCGCCGGCGTCCTCGTGGCGGTCGACGGGAGCCCGGCGGGCCCGGCATCCACCGATCGCGTGCTCACGGTCGACGACAAAGCCCACGAGCTGACGTTCTCGTGCGCGCAGGACATGTGCCTCCCGGAGAGGCGCTTCCTGCCCGCGGGCGAGGCGCCCGAGCGGCTCGTCGTCTCGCTCAAGATCCGTGACGCGCGCCTGACGGTCAACGGCGATCCGGCCCGCACCTACGGCATCGTGAGCCGGCCGGGCCTCACGTTCCGCGCGGGCTCGGTCGTCTCGGTCGCGATGAGCACGGGCGCAGCGCCGTTCCGCGTCATCGAGCTCGAGACTCAGCGGGTGACGCCCGTCTACCTGAAGAGCGGCCAGCTCGTGACGGCGAGCTTCGAGGCCGAGTAGGCGCGCCGGCGCCGTCCCCGAGGCGGCCGCCAAAGAGAACACCCGCGCCCGAAATTGTGCGAACCTGCGGCCCTGGTGCGCGACCATCGGAGACCGGCGACCCGGGCCCTCGGCGTGCTCGCGGCGCTCGCCGTGGGCGCGGCGCTCTGCGTGGCCACCCCCGCCCGCGCTGACGTCCAGTCCGACATCGAGAAGGGGCGCGCCGCCTACGTCGCGAAGAACTACGCCGAGGCGGAGCCCCATTTTCGGCGGGCCCTCGACCCCGCGGAGACCTCGCGTGATCCGTCGCAGACGTCGGTGTCACGCATGTTCCTCGGGGCGATCGCCGTGGCGCGCGGGCGCCGGGAGGACGCGGGCAAGCTCTTCGAGACCCTGCTCCTCGACGATCAGCTCTACGAGCCCGATCCGCTGAGCTTCCCGACCGACGTCATCAACCTCTTCATCGACACGCGGGCGCAGCTTCGCGAGCGTCTGAACGCGGCGGCGGCCGAGCGCGCCCGGCAGGAGGCGGCGAGGCGTCAGCGCGAAGAGGTGGCGCGCAAGAGCAAGGAGGACTGGCTGCGGCGGGTGCAGCTGCTCGCCGCGGAGGAGAAGGTCACCGTGAAGAGCTCGCGGCTCGCCGCGATGCTGCCGTTCGGGGTCGGGCAGCTCCAGAACGGCCAGCGCGCGCTCGGGTACACCCTGCTCGTCGCGGAGGGAGTGCTCGTGGCTGGCACCGCGCTCACGCTCCCGTTCTATGTGTCCGCCCAGGCGTCCGCCGCCGAGGACTACGCGCGCGGCGATCCCGAGCGCCGCGCGCAGGCCTACAAGGACCGCGCGGCCTCCATTCGCGCCGTGAACCTCGCGCTCGCGGGCGGGTTCGTGGCCGTCGCCATCGCGGGGGTGGTGCAGGCGCAGCTCGCGTTCGTGCCCGAGCGCGTCGAGGTGCGCAAGCGCTCGCTGCCGCCCGAGCCCGACGGCGCCCCGGCGAGTGCGAAGGTGGGGAGAGCGCCGCACACCGTCGTTTTCCCGTCGCTCGCGCCTGTCGAGGGCGGCGGCGTCGCGGGCCTCTCGGGGAGGTTCTAGCGTTGCGACGAAGGCACGCGGTCGACGAGCACCGCCAGGGCGCCCGGACCCACCTCACCGCGAGGCCTCAGATGGCGCGGCGCACGAAGATGTCCTCGAGCGTCTCGCGGTGAGCGACCACGCTCTCGACGCGCGCGTTTGCCTCGAGCGCTGCCTCGAGGACGGCGCGCACGCGGTCGTCGCCCTCCGCCTGGAGCGCCCAGGACCGCCCGAGCGAGCGCGGCTCGAAGCCGCTCGTGCGCAGCGCGTCGAGCAGCGCGTCGCTCGCGTCGCCGAGCGTGATCTCGCGGAGGCCGCCCGATTCGCCGAGGAGCTCGCGCATGGTGCCCGCGACGACGACCTCGCCCTTCTTCAGGATGCTCACCCGGTCGCACAGCATCTCCACGTCGCTCAAGATGTGGCTCGAGAAGAGCACGGTGCGGCCCCCACGCTGCTCGTCCAGAATGAGGTCGCGGACCTCCTTGCGGCCCACCGGGTCGAGGCCGCTCATCGGCTCGTCGAGGATGAGCATCTCCGGGTCGTGGATGAGCGCGGCGGCGAGCCCGACCCGCTGGAGCATGCCCTTGGAGAGCGCGCGCACCGCGCGGTCTATCGCGTAGAGCACGCCCACGCGATCGAGCACCTCCGGGACGCGCTTCTGCAGGGTCCGCCCGGGGACGTCGTTCAGGCGGCCCGCGAGCGTGACGAACTCGCGCGGGGTCAAGTACGGGTAAACATAAGGGTTTTCTGGAAGAAAACCGACGCGCCCCATCGCGTCGCTCGAGGGAACGGGGAGCCCGAGCAGGGAGGCGCGGCCGCCGGTGGGCGAGATGAGGCCCGTCAGCATCTTGATGGTCGTCGTCTTGCCCGCGCCGTTGGGCCCCAAGAAGCCGAAGATCTCGCCCCTCCGCACCTCGAAGGAGACCTCCTTCACCGCGTGCACCTTCTTCCCGGAGAACGGCTTCTTGAACGTCTTCGAGAGCTTGCTCACGGAGAGCACGACTTCGGGGCGGGCGGGCTCGGCCATCGCCGCCCAGCATACGGGAGGTTGGCCGCCCACGCATCTGCGCCCGACGTGACACAACTTGACTGTCCGCAGCCCACGCGCGCGGGTCCGGTGCTAAAGGTTGGGGCATGGGCCGCGGGCGGATCCTGATTGTCGACGACGAGGCGAACGCGCGAGCCGCGCTGAGCGAGATCCTCCACGACGAGGGCTACACCACCGAGACGGCGGCCGACGGCTTCAAGGCCCTCGGCAAGCTCGAGGAGTTCCAGCCCGACGTGATCTTGACCGACCTGAAGATGCCGGGCCTCGACGGGCTCGCCTTCATGGAAAAGGCCCGCGCGGCGTCGCCGCTCACCGTGTTCGTCGTCATGACGGCGTTCGGCACGATCTCGAGCGCCGTGCAGGCCATCAAGCTGGGCGCCGAGAACTACCTCGCCAAGCCGCTCGACTTCGAGGCGCTCTCGGCCGTGGTCGAGCGTGCCATGGAGAAGGCCCGGTTGCTCGAGGAGACCTCGCGGCTGCGCGACCGCTTGCGCGAGCGAAACGCGTTCGGCCACATCATCTCGGCGGATCCGAAGACGCAGGCCGTGCTCGCGCTGGTCGCGCAGGTGGGCCCGAGCCGCGCCAGCGTGCTCGTCACGGGGGAGAGCGGAACGGGCAAGGAGCTCATCGCCGAGGCGGTGTGCATGGCGTCCCCTCGGGCCGACAAGCCGTTCGTGCGCCTCCACTGCGCCGCGCTCTCGGAGTCGCTCCTCGAGAGCGAGCTGTTCGGTCACGAGCGCGGCGCGTTCACGGGCGCGTTCGCGCGCCGCGAGGGGCGGTTCAAGCAGGCCGACACCGGCACGCTCTTCCTCGACGAGATCGGCGAAATTTCGCCGAGCACCCAGGTGAAGCTCCTGCGCTTCCTCCAGGAGAAGACCTTCGAGCGGGTGGGTGGCAACGAGACCATCAAGGTCGACGTGCGCGTCATCGCGGCCACGAACAAGGATCTCTTGGCCGCCTCACGGGCCGGCCAGTTCCGAGAGGACCTCTTCTACCGCCTCAACGTGATCGCGGTCGACCTGCCCCCGCTCCGCGCCCGCCCGCACGACATTCCCGCGCTCGCGAGCTTCTTCCTCGGCAGGTACGCCCGGGAGAACGGGCGCGCGATCGAGGCGTTCTCCGACGAGGCCCGCGAGGCGCTGGCGGCGTACCCGTGGCCGGGGAACGTGCGCGAGCTCGAGAACGCGGTGGAGCGCGCGGTGGTGCTGTGCGACGGTCCCCGCATCGAGCGCCGCCACCTGCCGATCCACATCGTGCCGGAGGAGGCGAGGGGAGGGCCGCCCCGCGTGCCGGGCTCGACGATCGCCGAGCTCGAGCGCTACGCCATCCTCCAGACGCTCGAGGCCTGCGGCGGGTCCACCTCCAAGGCGGCGCTCGTCCTGGGTATCTCTCCCCGCAAGATTCAGTACAAGCTGCACGAATACTCGGCGAGCGCCGGACCCCGCGGGTGAAACAAGCTTTCCCGTTATGAGCGGCCCGTGTAAGACTCCGCGAACTCTTCGGGGTGGAGCTCCACTCACTCGCTCTACTCACTCCGTGGGAGTCCTCGGGACGCACGCTGCGCGCGAGGTCGCTTCTGGCAACGAGAGCCGCATCGTGGCTCACAGGAGACGGCGCGTAGCGCCGTTCAGGAACGAATGAAGACCAAGGCCTTCGCGCTTCTCTCGATCCTCTCGGCCCAGGCAGCGTTCGCGGGGATCGCCGGCGCGCAGCCTGCCGCGGGCGGTGGCGCCCGCGCCGGTGGCGCGGTCGGCGGCGGGGTGTCTCTCGGCGGGCCCCCCGCGGGCTCGCTGGGAGGTGGCGCGGCCGCCGCTGCGCCCGGCGCGCCCGCTGCGCCCGCCTCCGTGTCGCCGGCGGCGCTGGTCTCTCCCGACGACGAGTGGCTGGCTCGCGACCGAAAGCTCAACGAGTCTCCGACGCTCATCGGCGGGGTCGGCCTCCTCCACATGCCGTTCGCGCAGGGCGGAGCCCCCGGTCAGTTCCGCGTGGCCTTCACGGCCGAGACCTTCTCTGCGGGGTTCCTCTGCACCGCGGAGCAGCCGTGCCGCAACCCGCGCGCGGGCGCGCCGAACACGGCCTCCTCCCTCAGCCACATCGGCGGCACCCTCGCGCTCGACGTGCAGATCTTGAACTGGCTCGAGGCATACGGCTCGACCGGCGCCTACGCCAACTCGAGCGACCAGAACCGGCCCGCGCTCATCCAGGTGCTCGGTGACACGCAGCTCGGCCTGAAGGGCCACATGGCGGTCAACAAGGTCCTCCACGTGGGCTTCGCGCCGGAGCTGTGGCTCGTGAACGGCACGGGCTCGGTCGGCCTGCTCGGCGCGGGCACGAGCGCGAAGTTCCGCGGGTTGGTGACCGGCGATCTCCGCGAGATGAAGAAGTCGCTGCCCCTCCGCGTGGGCGCGACGCTCACCTACTCGCTCGACAACACCGGCCAGACCCTGAACGACGTCGAGACCCTGCGCGGCGAGTCGGTCACCCGCATCGAGCGCTTTGGCCTCCGCGTGAACCGGGTCGATCACTTCGACGTCAACCTCGGCGCCGAGGTCTTCCTGCTGAAGGAGAAGGTTCGGCCCTTCCTGGAGTACGGGATCCAGATCCCCGTGAACCGGCAGGGGTACGCGTGCAAGCCGAATAACCCGAGCAAAGACGGTTGCTTGGCGAACGATCAGAACGCCCCCAGCAGCCTCACCGTCGGCGCCCGCGTTCTGCCATGGAAGGGCGGCTTCGCCCTGACCGCGGCCTTCGACATCGGCGTGACCGGCACAGGCCGTTTCATCGAGGAGGTCTCGCCGACCCCGCCCTGGATGCTGTACCTCGGCGCGGGGTGGGCTTTCGACACCCGCGAGCGGCCGCCGGTCGAGACCGTGCGCGTCGTCGAGCGCGACGTGCCCGCGCCCGTGAAGGCGACCGGCCTCGTCATTGGCGGCCTCGTGCACGAGGACGGGAAGCCCACGGGCGTCTCGAACGCGATCGTCTCGTGGGACGAGCACCCGCAGTGGACCTCGCTCGCCACCGGCGGCGACGGGCGCTTCACGACGCACGATCTGCCGCCCGGCACCTACACGTTCAGCGTCAAGGCGGAGGGCTACAAGCCCGGTCGCTGCGCGGTCACGCTCGGCCCGCAGTCGGGCGCGCAGGGCTCCATCGTTCAGCTCGACTGCCCGGTCATCGCGCTCCCCCGCGTAGGCGCCATCGTCGGCCGCGTGAAGGACGCCGAGACCCAGGCGGTCGTGCGCGGCGCGGTCGTCAAGCTCGTCGACTCGCAGCGCAAGCCGCTCTCCGGCACGGCCGACGACAACGGCTCGTTCCGTTTCGTCGAGGTCTCTCCCGGCACCGCGACGGTCACCGCCGAGGCCGACGGCTACCTGTCGTACGTGGCGCCCACCGACGTGCGGCCGCTGCAAGACAACTCGGTCGACGTGCTGCTCCAGAAGAAGCCGAAGAACACCTCGGTCACGCTCGGCGCGAACGAGATCATCATCAAGAAGCAGATCCAGTTCGCCCTCGACTCGGCGAAGATCCTGCCGGAGTCGACGGCCCTCCTCACCGAGATCGCCGACGTGTTCATCCGCAATCCGCGAGTGCGCCGCGTCGAGCTGCAGGGGCACACCGACAACTCGGGCACGCCCGACCACAACAAGGCGCTCAGCGAGGACCGCGCGAACGCGGTGGTCGCGTGGCTGGTCGCGCACGGCGTCGAGTCGTCGCGCCTCGTGGCGCGTGGCTACGGGCAGGGCAAGCCGCTCGTGCCGAACGTCACCGCGGCGAACCGCGCGCGCAATCGCCGCGTGCAGTTCATCATCCTCGAGCAGGACGCGGCGACGAAGGCCGGCGGGGCGGCGCCCGCGGCGAAGCCTGGCGCCGCGAAGGCCCCGGCCGCCAAGGGGGCCTCGAAGCCCGCCAACTCGGATCCGAACTTCCTCAAGTAGGCAGACCTCTCCGGGGCGACCGGCTCGCTGCGGGGCCGGCCGCCGCGTTGCCGGCCGCCGCGTTGCCGGCCGCGTCGCGACGAACCCGGATCGCAACTTCCTGAAATGAGCCCAGAATCGGTGCCCTGGCGAGGTGCCCGCAGCCAGGGCTTGCAGGGCGCGCGTTCCGGCGCTATTACGCGACTCCCCCTTTGGTGGCTCTTCGAGCGGACCCAAGTTCTGGGCCCGCCTTTTTTTTGTCTCGCGCATGACCTCACCTGAAAAGCTGACCTCCACCGTCGACCTCGATCGCGTGCGCGCCCTCGCGCAGCCGCTGGCGCACGCCTCGGGCGCCGAGCTCGTCGCGATCGAGTGGAAGTCGGACGGCCGCGGCTTCGTCCTGCGCGTGCTCATCGACAAAGCAGGCAGCGCCGAGCGCCGCGCCTCGACCCAGGACTCTGCCGTGGATCTCGAGGTGTGCGCCGACGTGTCTCGCGCGCTCTCGGCCGCCCTCGACGCCGCCGACCCCGACCCCGTCCCCGGTCACTACTCGCTCGAGGTCGGTTCACCTGGGGTCGAGCGCGACCTGCGGGGCGAGGCCGACTTCGTACGATTCGAGGGCCAGAAGGCCAAGCTCCGCCTCTCGGCGCCGCTGCTCGGCCAGCGCGTCGTCGTGGGCCTGCTCTCCGGTGTGGTCGACGGCCACCTCCGCCTCGCCCTCGGCGGCGAAGCCGAGCCGGCCACCGTCCCCCTCGCGACCATCACCTCGGCCCGGCTCGTGTTCGAGCTCGGCGCTGCTCCCAAACAGAGCAAAAAGACCCGAAAGTAATCGCGCGCCGCAGCTGCGACACGCGCCGCACCCAGGAACGCCTACCCAGGAACAGACCATGGCGACGACTCAACCACAGCACACACCCGCCGAGCCCAACCTGCTCCAGGCCATCGAGATGGTCGCCCGCGACAAGGGCATCGACAAGGCACGCCTCATCAAGACGGTCGAGGAGGCCATCCTGAAGGCCGCCCAGTCCGTCTTCGGGCCCACGCGCGAGCTCGAGGCGAGGTTCAACGACGAGACCGGGCAGGTCGACCTGTTCCAGTACATGACCGTGGTGGACGACCCGTCGGACGACGAGCGCGAGATCGCCCTCGAAGACGCGGAGCAGGCCGGGCTCGAGGCGGAGCTGGGCGAGGAGCTCGGCTTCCAGATCTTCTGGCACCCGTCGGACGCGAAGAAGGCCGCCCAGCAGGACAAGGACTTCGGCGACATCCTCATGGTGAAGCAGGCGCGGTCGACCTTCGGTCGCATCGCGGCGCAGACCGCCAAGCAGGTGCTCATCCAGCGCGTGCGCGACGAAGAACGCGACCTCATCTACAACGAGTTCAAGGACAAGAAGGGCGAGCTCATCAAGGGCGTCGTGCGACGCTTCGAGAAGGGGCAGAACCTCATCGTCGATCTCGGCCGCACCGAGGGCATCCTCCCGTTCCGCGAGCAGACCCCGCGCGAGTCGTATCGCCCCGGCGATCGCATCGTCGCGCTGTTGAAAGACATCGATCGCGAGGCGCGCGGTCCGCAGATCATCCTCTCGCGCTCGGACGCGAAGCTGGTCGAGAAGCTCTTCGAGAGCGAGGTCCCCGAGATCTACGAGGGGATCGTCCGCGTCGTGGCCTGCGCCCGCGAGGCCGGCGCGCGCTCGAAGATCGCCGTCGCGAGCCGTGACTCGGACGTCGATCCGGTGGGCGCGTGCGTGGGCATGAAGGGCTCACGCGTGCAGGCGGTGGTGCAGGAGCTGCGCGGCGAGAAGATCGACATCGTGCCGTACGACCGCGATCCCGCGCGCTTCGTGTGCGCGGCGATCCAGCCCGCCGAGGTGCTCAAGGTCATCGTCGACGAGGCCGACAAACGCATGGAGCTCGTCGTTCCCGACGAGAAGCTCTCGCTCGCGATCGGCCGCAAGGGCCAGAACGTGCGCCTCGCGGCGCAGCTCACCGCGTGGAAGCTCGACATCATCAGCGACACGAAGTTCAAGCAGATGGAGGAGGAGGCGATCGCCCAGCTCCAGCGGCTCGACGGCGTGAGCGACGCGGTCGCGCGGAGCATGTATCGCCAGGGCTTCCGGGCGCTCGAGGAGCTGCTCGAGGCCTCGGAGGAGGAGCTCGTCGCCATCCCCGGGCTGGGCGGGGCCGAGGCGGCGGAGGCGATCAAGGCCTCGGCCGAGAAGACCATGGAGCGTCTGCGGCAGGAGCGCATCAGCAACGTCGCGAGCCGCACCGAGCCGCTGACCGAGCGAGATCGCCTGCTCTTCCTGCGCGGAGTCGGTGAGCGCACCGTGCAGCTCCTCGAGGAGGCGGGCTACCGCACCATCGAGGAGATCCTGCGCGAAGACGAGGACAAGCTCGCCATCAAGACGGGCCTCGGAATCAAGAAGGCGCGCGCGCTGAAGCAGGGGGCCGAGTCGTTCCTCGCCAACGAGTGGCACGAGATCTCCGACGTCCTCAAGCGCGCGCAGGCGCCGGGCTGACATGAGCGCGATCAGGCGGACAGCGAGCACCGAGGGCGTGGCGGAGAGCTCCGCGCGCACCCGGACCTGCGCTGGGTGCGGCCAGAAGGCCGACCCGGACGCGCTCGCGCGCCTGGTTCGGGGCCCCGAGGGACCGAACGCGACGGAGCTCGCGTTCGACCTCGCCGGCGGCGCGTTCGGGCGTGGCGCGTGGGTGCACCCACAGCCCGCGTGCCTCGAGCGCGCCGCCCGATCGGGGTTCTCCCGGTCGTTCAAGGCGCCGGTGCGCACCACGGCGGCGGCCCTGTCGTCGGCGTTTCGCGAGGCGGCCGAGCGCCGCGTCGTGGGGCTCCTCACCTCTGCGAAGCGCACACATCACGTGCGAGTGGGCACCGACGCCGCCCTCGCGGCCCTGGCCGACGGCGCGACGTGCGTTGTCGTGGCGGTCGACGCGAGAAGCGTGGTAGAGCGGCGCGAGATCACGGATGCAGTTTCACGAGGACTCGCGGTGAGTTTTGGATCGAAGAGCACGCTTGGCGCGCTCTTCGGGCGCGACGAGGTGGCCGTGCTGGCCGTCACGCACAGCGCGCTGGCGGATGAAATCAAACGGATGTGCAGAGCCGCCGCGGCGTTGGCCGGTTCGGGGAGTGAAGCAGCATGGCGGTCGTCGGAGGTTCGATGAGCAAGGTTCGGGTTTACGAAGTTGCAAAGCAGCTCAACCTCGATCCGAAACAGGTCGTGGCGCTGTTCCAGTCGATTGGCGTCGCCGAGGTTCGCAACCACATGAGCTCGGTCGAGTCCGACGTGGTCGACCGCCTCAAGAGGCACCTCGAGAAGCAGAAGACTCACAACGTCGTGGAAGAGCGCATCCGCCCCACGGTCGTGAAGCGTCGCGCCATCGCCAAGTCTCCCGACGCCGCCCCGAGCGGTTCGCTCCCGGCCGCCCCGCCGTCGATGGCCGACGTCGCCGCGGAGCCTTCGCGCCGAGAGCTTCCCGCGTCTCGCGACTCCGAGCCGGCGCCCGCGGTCGTACCGGCGCCGCCCCCGTCGGTCGTCCGAGTGGAGGAGCGCAAGAGCGCCCGGGAGCTCGTCGCGGAGGAGCGCAAGAGCGTACGCGACGTGGCCGCCGCGGTCGCGGAGGAGCGCAAGAGCGCCCGCGACGTGGCCGCCGCCGTGGTCGCGGAGGAGCGCAAGAGCGCCCCTGCCTCGGTCCGCTCAGTGGTCGCCGAGGGGCGCAAGAGCGTGCGTGACCTCGCGGCCGCCGCCGCCGGCGCCGCACCCGCCCCGGTCCGCAAAGAGCGCAAGAGCTCCACCACCCTCGTGATCGACGAGGCGCCTGCCGAGGTCGTCGAGGCCGCGCCGCCGCCCGTCGAGGTCGTCGCCGTCGCGCCGCCGCCCGTCGCGCCCGTCGCGCCGCTCCCGGAGCCCGTCGTCGTCGCCGCGCCGCCCGCGGTGATCGAGCCGCCGCGCCCGGCCACGCCGCCTCCGCCTCCGCCTCCGCCGCTGCGCTCCGCGCCCCCCAAGACGGGCATCGAGGTCTGGGCGGGTCGCCCCGGCGTGCCCATGCCGACCCCTGCGGGCGTCTCCCGCACCGGAATCGGCGGCGGCTCCGCCGGGACCATGGCGCGCCGCGTCCAGTACGATCCGCGCGCCGGAGGCGCTAGCGGCCCCCAGCGTGGCGGGCTCCGTGGCGGTCCTGCGATGGGGCGCGGCGGCCCCATGGGCCGCGGCTTCGCGGGCAAGCGCGGCTTCGGGCCTCAGGTGCCCGGCCGCAAGCCGGCCGTCTCCACCCAGGAGATGAGCGCCCACAAGAAGGTCATTCGCATCGAGGAGAACATCAACCTGCAGCTCATGGCGCAGAAGATGAGCCTCAAGGCCACCGAGCTGCTCGCGAAGCTCTGGTCGATGGGAATGCAGAACGTCCACATCAACACCACGCTCGACGCCGACACCGCGAAGATCCTCGCGTCGGAGTTCGCGTGGGAGGTCGAGGACGTCGCCGTCAGCGAGGACGACAGCATCGCGGCCGCGCGCGGCGAGGAGCCCACCGTGGCGGCGGACGAGGCGAGCGAGCCTCGCCCCCCCGTGGTCACCGTCATGGGCCACGTCGACCATGGCAAGACGAGCCTCCTCGACCGCATCCGCAAGGCCAACGTGGCGGCGGGCGAAGCGGGGGGAATCACCCAGCACATCGGCGCCTACAAGGTGGCCACTGCGAACGGAACCATCGTGTTCCTCGACACACCCGGCCACGAAGCGTTCACGCAGATGCGCGCCCGCGGCGCGGGCGTGACCGACATCGTGGTGCTCGTGGTCGCGGCCGACGACGGCTGCATGCCGCAGACCCGCGAGGCGATCGCCCACGCGAAGTCGGCGAAGGTCCCGATCATCGTAGCGGTCAACAAGATTGACAAAGCCGGCGCGGACCCCGAGCGCGTGAAGCGCGAGCTCTCCGAGCTCGGCCTCATCCCCGAGGACTGGGGCGGCGACACGATCTACGCGCCCGTCTCCGCGCTCACCGGCGCGGGTGTGCCGGAGCTGCTCGAGGTGCTCGCGCTCCAAGCGGAGGTGCTCGATCTCCGGGCCAACCCCGCGAAGCCGGCGAGCGGCACGGTCATCGAGGCGCTCCTCGACCGAGGCCGCGGCCCGGTCGCCCGCGTGCTCGTCCAGGAGGGCACCCTCAAGGTGGGTGACTTCATCCTCGCCGGAGCGGGCTTCGGCAAGGTCCGCGCGATGACCAACGAGCACGGCAAGCCCGTCCACTCGGCGGGCCCCTCGACCCCCGTCGAGATCCTCGGCCTGTCCGACGTGCCGAGCGCGGGCGACCCCGTGCACGCCGTCAAGGACACCAAGAAGGCGCAGGAAATCGCCGAGAGCCGGCGCGGAAAGATGGCGAAGAGCCTCATCCCGTCGTCCGCGAAGGTCTCCCTCGAGGAGCTCTCGAAGCGCATTCAAGACGCGGACCAGCAAGAGCTTCGCATCATCATCAAGGGCGACGTTCAGGGCTCGGTCGAGGCCGTGGCCGACACGTTCGCCAAGCTCTCCACCGACCGCGTGCGCCTCAGCATCGTGCACGCCGGCGTGGGCGCCATCACCGAGGGCGACGTCAACCTCGCCATCGCCGCGAAGGCGATCGTCATCGGCTTCAACGTGAGGCCCGCCGGCAAGGCGGCGGCGCACGCGGAGGAGAACAAGATCGAGATCCGCCACTACTCGATCATCTACGAGGCCGTCGACGACGTGAAGAGCGCGATGGAAGGCCTGCTCCCGGCCATCCTCGTCGAGAAGGCCGTCGGCAAGGCCGAGGTCCGCGCGGTCCTCAAGATCCGCGGGGTCATCGTCGCGGGCTCCTACGTCATCGACAAGCAGATCAAGCGCAACGCGATGGCGCGCCTGCTCCGCGGCGGCGAGCGCATCTGGGAGGGCAAGATCGCCGCGCTCAAGCGCTTCAAGGACGACGTCAAGGACGTGGCCGAGGGCTTCGAGTGCGGCATCAGCCTCGACGGAGCGTCCGACATCAAGGAGCTCGACATCATCGAGTGCTACGAGATCGAGCACGTCAAGCAGAAGCTCTGAGGGCGTCAGCGGCGCCCCTCGAGGGGCGCGGGCCTCCAAGCCAGCATGCGTTATCCTGGTAGGCCGTGCACGTAGGTGTCCTCCGGCTCACGTTCCACGTCCCGCACGCGCGCTCGCTGAAGGAAAAGCGCAGCGTCGTGCGGCGTATCCGCGACCGCCTGAGAGCGCGCTTTGCGATCTCCATCGCCGAGGTGGCGTGCCAAGACCTCCTGCAGAAGATCGTGCTCGGCGCGTGCGTGGTGTCGGCGGACGCCGCGGTGTGCGACCGCGTGCTCGCGGAGGTCGCCCACGCCGCCGAGCTCTCCGAGGACGCGCAGCTGCTTTCCCGCGAGACCGAGCTCGTGCCCTTCGGCGACGAGCTGTTCGGTGACGACGGCGGCGACGGCGGCGGCGACGGCGATTGGCAGGACGACGACGACCTTTCGGAGTAGAGCCATCTCATGGCTGGTGAAGTGAAGCGCGCCGCGCGAGTGGCCGAAGGAATTCGCGAGGAGCTCTCGATGCTCCTCACCACGAAGGTGCGCGATCCGCGGCTCGCCGGCGTGCTGGTCTCGCGCGTGGAGCTCTCGGACGATCTCCGGATCGCGAGGGTGTTCTACCGGCTGCTCGAGGGCGGCGACGACGCCTCGCGCCTCGAGGGGGCCAAGGTGGGCCTCGGCCGCGCCGCGGGCCTCTTCCGGAAGGAGATCTCGGGGGCGCTCAAGCTGCGCTCGGCGCCGGAGTTTCGGTTCAGCTACGACGCGGGCCAGGAGGCGCGCGATCGCATCGACTCGCTCCTCGAAGAGGTCAGGCGCGAGCGCCGCGACTGACGGCTGGCCCGGACGCCGAGAGGCCGCGATGCGCGGACGGCCGAGCTTTCGACTGGCGGCTCGTCGCGGCTACTCGGTCGTCGCGGCGGCGTTGAAGGTGTCGCCCTCGGCCACGCCGCGCCCCGCGATCCAATCCACGCCGCGGATGGGCTTTTTGCCCTCGAGCTGCACGCGCGCGAGCGCCACGCTGCCGTCGCCGCAAGCGACCACGAGCCCGGTCTTGTCGGCGAGCACGACCTGCCCCGGTCGCGCGCCGGGGCTCGTCAGGTCGGACGCGGTCGCCTCGTGCACCTTCACCACCTTGCCGCGCAGAGTCGCGAAGGCCCCGGGCCACGGGCTCATGCCGCGCACGTGGTCGTGAACCTCGACCGCGGTCTTCGTGAAGTCGACCAGGCCGTCCTGCTTCGTGAGTATGGGCGCCGTCGTCGCGCGCGCGCCGTCTTGCGCGACGGGCGTGTAGCCCCCGCTCACGAAGCGCGGGAGGCCTCGGCGCACCGCGAGCGCGCCGAGCGCCGAGAGGCGCTCCGAGAGCTCTCCGGCGGTCTCGTCGGGGGCGATCGGTGTGACGAATTTCTCAAGGATATCACCAGTGTCCATGCCCTCGTCCATCTTCATTAGCGTGACGCCCGTCTCTGGCTCGCCGCGCACCACCGCCCAGGTGATCGGAGCGGCGCCGCGGTACCTCGGGAGCAGCGATGCGTGCACGTTGACGCATCCGAGGCGCGGCGCGGTGAGCACGTCGAGGGGCAGGATGCGCCCGTACGCGACCACGAGCGCGACGTCGACCTTGAGGTCTCGAAGCCACGCCGCGAGCTCGCCCGTCCGCACCTTCTCAGGCTGGTAGACGTCGAGCCCTCGCGCGAGCGCGCGCTCCTTCACGGGCGGCGCTGCGAGCACCTGGCCTCGGCCCGACGGGCGATCGGGCTGGCACACGACCCCGCACACCTCCGAGATCTCGGCGAGCGCGTCGAGGCAAGGCACGGCGAAGGCGGGTGTCCCGAAGAAGACCGAGCGGAAGGTCATGCGGGCATCCTAGACCATCTCGCGCGGCCGCGATCCGCCTGCGACGCGACCCACCCGCGGCCAAACGCGGCCCCTCGCGCCGCGCGCGAATGCGCACCCGGCGAGGGCTGGCTTCTGGTACGACCGCGGCGATGAGCGACGACTCCCCTTTCTCCTCCGTGAGCCCGGTCGACGGCGAGCCCCTCGCCGAGGTGGTCGCCACGCCGCTCGACACGCTGGAGGCGCTCGTCGCGAAGGCGCGCGGCGCCCAGGTGGCGTGGGCCGATCGCGACGTCGACGATCGCCGCAAGGCGTTGGCGAAGCTCGGGCCGCGCGTCCTCCAGGCGGCCGACGAGCTCGCGACGCTGGTCCACCGCGAGACCGGCAAGCCCGAGGTGGAGGTGCTCCTCGGCGAGGTGCTCGCCTCCGCCGACGTCGTCGCGTACTGGTGCGCCGCCTCGGAGGAGCTCTTCGAGCCCGAGGAGGTCGAGCTCGACGCGCTCTCGTACCCGAAGAAATACGGCTTCATCCACCGCGTCGCGCGCGGCGTGGTGGCCATCGTGATGCCCTGGAATTTCCCCTTCGCGCTGCCGCTCCGAGCGATCGTGCCCGCGCTCTTGGCGGGCAACGCCGTGGTGTTCAAGCCGAGCGAGGTCACGCCGCGCACCGGCGAGAAGATCCGCGCGCTCCTCGAGGGGCTCGTGCCCGAGGGCGTCTTCCAGGTCGTCCAGGGCGGGCGCGACCTCGGGGCGGCCCTCGTCGGCGCCGACGTGGACGCGGTGGTCTTCACGGGCAGCGCCGCCGCCGGTCGCAAGGTCGCCGCGTCGTGCGCCGAGCGCCTCGTGCCGTGCGCGCTCGAGCTCGGCGGGAAGGACGCCGCCATCGTGCTCGAGGACGCGAACCTCGAGCGCGCCGCCAACGGTCTCGTGTGGGGCGCGATGATGAACGCGGGCCAGAACTGCGGCGCCGTGGAGCGCGTGTACGTGGTGGAGAAGGTCGCCGCCGCGCTGAAGGAGAAGATCGTCGCGGTGGCGAAGTCGCTGGAGGCCGGCCGCGACTACGGCCCGCTCACGACCGAGACCCAGCGCGCCATCGTACGGCGCCACCTCGCGAGCGCCAAGGCCGGCGGGGCGAAGCTGCTCGCGGGCTCTTTTGGCGACGAGGGCGAGGGCGGCGGCGTCGCGGAGGCCGCGAAGGGGGCGGCTCCTATCGCCCCCACGGTGCTCGAGGTGACGACCGACGAGCTCGACGTCATGTGCGAAGAGACCTTCGGCCCGGTGCTCCCCATCCGCGTGGTGAAGGACGCCGAGGAGGCGCTCACCCTCGCGAACGCCTCGAAATACGGCCTCACGGCGAGCGTGTGGACCAAAGACGTCGAGCGCGGCGAGAAGCTCGCGCGCCGCCTGCGCGCCGGCGTGGTCACCGTGAACAACCACTCCTTCACGGGCGCCATCCCCCAGGCCCCGTGGACCGGCGTCGGCGAGTCTGGCTACGGCGTGACGGGCTCCCACTTCGCCCTCGACATCTTCACGCGCCCGAAATTCGTCCTCGTGGACGAGAACAGCGCGGCGCGCGAGCTCTATTGGTACCCGTACACGCCGGCGCTCCGCGCGGTGGCGACGGCCCTCGTGCTCGTGCGCGGCGGCGCGCGGTCGATCGGCGCGCGCATCGGGGCGATCTTTGCGCTGCTCAAGTCGCTGCCGAAGCGCCTCTTTGGAGGGTGACCGCTCGGGCGTCGGAGGACCTCGTGTCCTCCCCGTCGCGCCAAGGCCTTGGTCTCGTCGCGCGCTCGACGCGGCTCAGCGCCCCCGCGAGGAGGCGGCGAGGCGCTCGGCGAACGCGGTCTCGGCAGGGGCCGTGAGGTCGATGACGAGGGGCGTCAGGGTGACGGCGCCGTCGTCGTAGGCCTCGGTGTCGCTCCCGGGATCGGCCTCGTGCCGAACGCCTGGCCCGCCGAGCCAGAGGTACTCGCGGCCGCGAGGATCGAGGCGGATGTCGACGAGCTCGTCGTAGAGGCGCGAGCCGAGGCGGCAGACCCGCACCTCGCCGCTCCATATCTCGGGTGCGTTCAGGCTGAGCAACGGCGCCTTGCCGGTGGCGGCGCGCGTGCCCACGAGCGAGAGGGCGAAGAACGCCGAGAGCTCCGCGATCTTGGGCAGATCGGCGTGCACGTGAGCGCTCGAGGCGAGCGCGGGGATGCCCCGGAGGGCGCCCTCACGGGCCGCGGCGACCGTGCCGGAGTAGAAGGCGTCCTGCCCGAGGTTGAGCCCGCGGTTGATGCCCGACACCACGACGTCGGGGCGGCGCGGGAGGAACCGCTCGCCCGCGTGAAGTGCAATATACACGCAGTCGGCGGGGGTGCCGTCGATGGAGAAGATGCCGTCGCCGTGCGAGCGCGCGCGGAGAGGCCGGTGGAGGCTCAGTGAGTGGCTGGTCGCGCTCTGCTCGTTCGAGGGGGCGACGACGACGACCTCGGCGCCGGCGTCGACCAGCGCCCGATGGAGCGCGTGCAGGGCCTTGGACTCGTAGCCGTCGTCGTTCGAGAGGAGGGCGAGGGGGCGGGGCGTGGACATCGCCGGCGGAGGCTACCACGAGGGGCGCCGACCTCGCCGCCACCCTCGCCGTGGCCCCGGTATCGCGTGACACCGCGCGAAAAGTCGGCATGCTCGGCCCCATGCGAACTGGTGCGCGCCTCTCCGTCTCCCGCCTCGCGCGGCTCCTCACCTGCGGGCTCGGCCCGGCGCTGACGCTCGTCGTCGTGTCGGGCGTCGCTGGTTGCGTGGGCGCGCCCCCGCCGCCCCCGCTCCCGCCGCCGACGGTCGCGATCCCGGATCCGTCCATACCGCTCGCCTCGTCGGAGCCGTCGGGGCCGATGAGCGCGAGCGTGGTGGGACCGAACCTCACCGCGCCACCCCACGTGGGGCGCTTCGCCGACCAGATCGACCCGTTTCGGTGGCTCGAGGACGGCGAGAGCGCCGAGACCCGCGCCTTCACCGAGCGCGAGAACGCGCGGACGCGCCAGGTGATCGACGCCATCCCGGGGCGCGCCGCCTTCCGCGCCGACATCGAGCGCTTCCTGCAGGTGGGCACGCTGGGCGCGCCCGCGGTGCGTCGCGCGAAGGCGGGCGTGCTGCGCTATTTCCACACGAAGCGTGAGGGCGCGCAGAACCAGTCGACGCTCTACGTTCGCGACGGGCTCCGCGGCCGCGACCGCGTACTCCTCGACGTGTCGGCGCTGTCGGCCGACGGCACGAGCGCGCTCGACTGGTGGTTCCCATCGCGCGATGGCGCGTGGGTCGCGTGGGGGCGCAGCGAGAGCGGCAGCGAAGAGAGCGTCCTTCACCTGCGCGACGTGGAGACCGGCCGCGACCACGAGCTGCGCATCGACCGGACGCGCCACGCCTCGGTCGCGTGGAAGCCCGACGGCTCGGGCTTCTACTACTCGCGCTACCCGAAGAAGGGCACCGTGCCCTCGGGCGACGAGAAGTACGGCGCGAAAATTTTCTACCACGACCTCGCGAGCCGCGACCCCGACGCCGACCCCGTGGTGTTCGCGGCGAGCGTGAAGACCGACGTGCCCAGCGTGAGCATCAGCCCGAACGGCAAGTGGCTCGCGTTCCACGTGCACCAGGGCTGGGACAAGAACGAGCTCTACCTCCAAGACGCCACCACGCCGGGCGCCCCGCGGGTGCCCCTCGCCGTGGGAAAAAAGGCCCTGTTTTCGGCGGCCCTTCGCGACGAGGGGCTCTTCATCCACACCAACGACGGCGCCCCCAAATACGAGCTCTACGCGGCGGACTACGCGCACCCCGAGCGCGCGGCGTGGCGCAAGGTGCTCGCCGAGGCGAAGGAGCCCCTCGAGGACGTGGCGATCACGAAGCAAGAGATCGTGGCCACGTACCTCGTGGACGCCGCCACCAAGGTCGTGCGCTTCGGTCACGACGGCACGAAGAAGGCCGAGGTGCGGCTCCCCGAGGCCAGCACCGCCCACGTGAGCGCAGGCCTGGACGGCGAGGAGCTCTTCGTGCGTGACGAGAGCTTCGCGCGCCCATCTCGCGTGCAGGTGCTCGACGCGCGCGGCGGGCTGCAGCCGTGGGACAAGGTCGGCGCGACGTTCTCGGCGGGCGACGTGCAGGTGAAGCGGCTCTTCGCCACGTCGAAGGACGGCACGCAGATCCCCCTCTTCGTGATCTCGAAGGGCCCGCTGCGCTCCCTCGGCTCGTCCGGCGCGCGCGGCGCCAGCGGCGCGGCCACGGTGCTCTACGGGTACGGTGGCTTCAACGTGAACCAGCGCCCCGCGTACAGCGCCCGCGTGATGAGCGTGCTCTCGCGCGGGGGCGTGTGGGCGCACGCCGTCTTGCGGGGCGGCGGCGAGTACGGCGAGGCGTGGCACGAGGCCGGCATGCTCGCGAAGAAGCAGAACGTGTTCGACGACTTCTACGCGTGCGCCGAGAAGCTCGTCGCCGAGGGGATCACCTCGCGCGAGAAGCTCGCGGCGATGGGCGGCTCGAACGGCGGCCTGCTCGTCGCGACCGCGCTCACGCAGCGGCCCGAGCTGTTCCGCGTGGGCCTCTCGCTCGTGCCGCTCACGGACATGCTGCGCTACCACCTGTTCCGCATCGCGAAGCTCTGGATCCCCGAGTACGGCGATCCGGAGGCCGCCGCCGCGCGGGAGTGGCTCTACGCCTACTCGCCCTACCACCACGTCACGAAGGGCACGCGCTACCCGGCCGCGCTCTTCACCACCGCGGAGAGCGACTCGCGCGTGGACCCCATGCACGCCCGCAAGATGGCGGCGCGCCTCGCCGCCGCGCAGTCCGACGCGACGAGGCCGGTGCTCCTGCGCGTCGAGGCCAAGGCCGGCCACGGCGCGGGGAAGCCCGTAGGGAAGCTGGCGGAGGAGATGGCCGACGAGCTCGGGTTCATGCTGAACGAGCTCGGACAGAAGCTGTGAGCGCGTTCCGTGCTGCGCACGGGAGCAGTGGTGAACTTGGGCGAAATAATCATTAAAAACAGCACTTTAGCAAAAATCGGCGCCACATTTTGGACGTCCGTTCAGTGGTGAACGTAAGGTGCGTACATGCACCTCGAAGCCTCCCTCCTCCGCGCCATCGCCCGCCTCTCCCGCCAAGGCCGCCGAGCCACGCTGCCTGAGCTCGAGCTCCGCGTCCTCGGCGAGCCCGACGCCCTCCGCGCCGCCCTTGGCCGGCTGAACGTCGCGTCGCTGCTCACGGTCCACGGGTCCGAGGTCCGCCTGACCCTGGCGGGCCTCGCCGTCGCCGTGTCCACCGCGGCCCACCGCCGCGAGCCCCGCGCGGCCACCGCCGCGGGCGAGCGTCGGGGCAAGCGCCGCGCGGCGTGACGAGGCGTCGGCTCACGACGCTGCGGGCACGGGCCGAAGGAGCATGAGTCCCTCCCGCGGGCGTCGGCGCGCAGCGAGGGACCTCTCGCAGGGCAGTGCTAGAGTCCCACCTCCGCGAGCGCGTCGGTGGGCGCGGTGATCCTGGCGAAGAGGGTGACGCTCGAGGAGAACCTCTTCTTCGGAGTGGGGCCGGGGATCGGCGTGCGCGTCTACACCGCGCGCGGCGCGCAGCCGGCGTCCGCCGTGGGCAACGTCTTCGCGACGGTCCAATTTAGCCCCGAGGTGGCCAATTTCCTCGGACCCTTCGGCGAGCCGCACACCCGGACATTCGCGGCCGATTGGCCTTCGCCGGCCGCGAACAACCGCGCGGTCCGTGAGCTCTCGCAGGTCCTCGTCGATCCGAACTTCGCCGACTGGCACAGCGCTCCGACCGTGAAGCTCGATCTGCCCTCGAACGCCTACTGCTCAATCACAAATCACGTCCCCAACGCCCAGACCACCCCCAAGGACGACTTCCTGAGGCGACCGCGGACAGGGTCGACGGTCTCCGCGGGGGCGTTCCAGTTTCAGGGCACGAGCTGCTCCTCGCCCTGACGCCTCGGCGAGTCCGGCGCCGTGCGCCCTGCGCCGTTGGCCGTCTTTCCCCCGCGAACCCTGCGCCGCGGCGCGCCTCGCCGTAGGGCTCCTCCCTGGCACCCCTCCTCGAACGGTGAGGCCCTCCGTGTTCCTTCGCCGAAGCGGGTCAGCGTCTGCTTGCCGAAGCTCAAGCGTCTTCAAGCGACACACAAGGTAAGCGAGCTTGACGTCGACCTGGGCCACGCGCCGTCTTCGCTGTCGCGTCGGAGCGCGCGGTGCGCATAGCCTGTCTCGATGGTGAACCTGTCGGGGCTCGCGTCCGCGGTTCGTGACGGGGGGCTCGCCTCCGCCGTCGCGGCCGGCTTCGCTGCGCTTGGGGTGCTCGTGGCGCTCGCGGGGGCCGTCGCGTTCGTCGCGTCGCGGCGGCTCGTCCACCCCTTGGGGGTCGCGGCGCTCGCGCTCGCGGCGCTCGCGGCGGGCTCGGGGCTCGCGGGGACGGTCGCGCTTCGGCGGAGCGCCGGCGTCGAGCTCGCGGCGATCGAGAACGAAGCGGCGCGTGAGCACAGGCTGCGACCGGCGCACGCCGCGGCGGCGGCCTCGGCGGAGGTCGGAGCGTGGGGCGGCGGGCTGGCGGCGACCCTCGGCTTGCTGGTGGCCCTCGTGGGCGTGGCGGGAGGCCGGCGAGCGTCCCCGTCCAGCGCTGAGCCGGCGCCGTCGCCGCCCGCGGCCGATCGCGGCCGGCTCGCCCTCGTCGGTGTGGCGGCCGTGCTCTCGCTGGGGCTCGTCGGCGGCGCGGCGAGGGTGGGCGCCTCGGAGAGGCCCGCCGGGCGCTACCCGGTCGAGACCTTCGGACGTCCCCCGTTCAGCGACCACGAGACGCGCGCGTGGGACGTCGCGATCGCGCTGGAGGTCGTCAAGAAATACCCCGATCGGGGCTGCGATGCGCTCGACGCGGCGCTCTCCTCGTTTGACGACGGCGAGGGCGCGGACCGGGCCCGCCGCGATCGCGCGCTCGAGGGCGTCTCGCCCGACTGGCGACCCACGGCCCGCAGGTGCGCGACGCGCATGGCCGAGAACATCCGACGGCGCGCGCCAGGCGAGGCGTGCGTGACCAGGCTCCCTGGCACCTATCCCCCCGACGAGGCCACGCTCCTCGACTGCCTCCTCCCGCTACCCTGGACTCTGGAGCGACTGCGGACCTCCCCGCTCGTCCACGACGACGCGACCTGGGCCGAGATCACGGGCGCCGCCTCGAAGGGCCCGCCCTCGAGGTGACGCGCGGATCACGGCGGGTCGCGGCGGGGTCCGCCCGCCACGCGTGGGCAAGAAGCTTCGCGCGGCGTGACCTTGGCCTGATAGGTTCGCGGGCTCCATGACGCGTGAGCCCAGCCCCCCGTCGTCTCCGGAGGGCGAGACCCCCTCGGAGGAACAAAAGCACTACCGCGCGCGCCGCGCCGCGCGCGCGGCCGACGCGGCGCGCCTCACCGCCCGCGCGAACCTCATCTCCACCCTCCGGGTCGTGGCGTTTCTCGCGGCCATCGTCGGCGTCGGGTTCATGGTGTGGTCGCCGGCGCCGCCTGCCGCGTGGGCCGCCCCGATCGCCGCGATGGCGGGGTTCTTCGCCCTCGTGGTCGTCCACGCGCGCGTCCACGAGCAGCGCGAGCGAGCGCTCGCCTCGGTCGCGTATTTCGAGCGCGCCCTCGCGCGACTCGCGGGCGAATGGAAAGACTCTCCGTCACGGGGCGATCGCTTCATGGTGGGCGCAGAGGAGCACCCGTTCATCGACGACCTCGACATCTTCGGGAAAGGCTCGCTGTTTCAGCTCATCGACGCGACGTCGACGAAGCGCGGCGAAGAGCTCCTCGCGTCGTGGCTCACCGGCGGCCTCGACGCGGAGCCCCCGTCCCGCACGCGGGAGCGCCAGGCGGCTGTGCGCGAGCTCACGACCGCCCACGATCTCCGGGAGCAGCTCGCGGTCTCGGGCGCGCTCCTCTCCGACGGCGACAAGCCCGATCCCACGCCGTTCGCGGCCTGGGCCGCGGCGCCAGCGGTGGTCGCGTCGCCCGCCGTCCGCGTGGCGGCGTTCGTGATCCCCGCCTTCACGCTCGCCGCGCTGGTGCTCGGCCAAGCGAAGGTCGTGCCGTGGTGGTGGTTCTTCGTGCCCCTCGCGGCGGGCCTCGCGGTGACCCGGGCCTTCCGCGCGCGGGCCGACGCGGCGCTCTCGGTCGCGTCGTCCCGAGAGAGCGCCCTCGGCCGCTACGGCGAGATGCTCGAGCGCATCGAGGCCCACAGGTTCGAGGCCGCCGCCCTCGTGAAGCTGAAGTCGGACCTCGAGTCGACGGGCGCCAGCGCCACCCACGAGATGGCGCGGCTCGGGCGCATCGTGGCGTTCGTCGACGCGCGGCAGAACGAGTTCTTCAAGCTCTTCGTGTCGCCCGCGCTCCTGTGGGACGTGCACTGCGCCGTGGCGCTCGAGGGCTGGCGCGCGCGCGTTGGGCGGGCGGCCGGCGCGTGGTTCGCCGCGCTCTCCGAGATGGAGGGCTACGCGAGCCTCGCCACCTTCGCGTTCGAGAACCCCACGTACACGTACCCCGAGCTCACCGACGCCGCGCGCTTCGACGCCACGCAGCTCGCCCACCCGCTCTTGCGCAAGGGCCAGCGTGTCGGCAACGACGTGGCCCTCCAGGGGCGAGGCACCGCCCTCGTGGTCACGGGCTCGAACATGTCCGGCAAGTCGACGCTGCTCCGCGCGCTCGGCACGAACGCGGTGCTCGCGAGGGCCGGCGCCCCCGTGTGCGCCGAGCGCCTCGCGCTCGGGCGCTTCGTGGTGGCGAGCAGCATGCGCGTGCGCGACTCGCTCGACGACGGCGTCTCGCGGTTCTACGCCGAGCTGAAGAAGCTCAAGGTGGTGCTCGACCTCGCGCGCCGCCAGCGGGGCGAGCGGGACCACGCGGACGAGGCGGGCGGGACCGCCGTGTTCTTCCTGCTCGACGAGATCTTGCACGGCACGAACACCCGCGAGCGCCTCATCGGGGCGCGCGCGCTGGTGCGCGAGCTCGTGTCGCTCGGGGCCGTGGGCGCGGTGTCGACCCACGATCTGGCGCTCGGAGAGCTCGAGGCCGAGCTCGCCGGTCACGTGCGCAACGTGCACCTCGAGGAGCAGGTCGAGGGCGAGGTGATGAGCTTCGACTACCGGCTGCGTCCGGGCGTCGTTCGGAGCTCGAACGCGCTCCGGTTGATGCGCGTCGTGGGCCTCGGGGTCGAGTTCGAGGTCCCTGAAGCGCCACCAAAATGACGCAACGCATGCGAAAACCTGAATGGTTCTCGCGATGCGTCAATTTTCGGTGCGCGCATGTGAGAATCGGGTTGACGGAGTAGGATACTGAAGTACATAAGCGCGCAACCCAACAGGAGTCGTCCCCATGCGCGCCCACCTCTTCGCCTTCGCCGGAATTTTTGCCTCCTTCACCGCCCTCGCGGGCTGCGCCGCCGAGACCACGACCGCCGACCTCGAAGAGGAGACGGGCGAGTCGGAGGAGGCCCTCGTCGCCAACGGCAACACCGGCTTCTTCGTCGTGACGCACCGTGACTTCCGCCGCTGCGTGTCGCCCCTCTGCGGCGGCGTGTGGGTGAAGCGCGTGAACGAGTCTCGCACGTACTGCGGCAACGGCACCTACGGCGCCGAGTGCTACGTCGCCGCGACCGACCTCGTCCCCACCGGCCTCGACCAGGCCGAGCGCGAGGCCTTCCTGCAGAAGTTCGAGTCGGGCACGGCGCTCGTGCGCGGCACGATGCGCACCATGAGCTTCAACGGCACGCGCCTCGGCAAGCTCCGCGCGATCGAGGCCTGGGCCGGCGCCGGCGAGGCCGCCGTGACCGACGCGACGTTCTACCGCACGGCCGACAACGGCATCCGCTGCATCAAGGCGCCGTGCCCGTCGACCACCGCGTACACGCTGAACTCGCGCGACTCGCACAACATCCTCCGCGTCGACCTCGACGGCGTCGCGGCCGACCGCAGCGAGCTCGCGGCGGCGCACGCGGCCCTGGGCACGCGTGAGGGCATCCTCGTGGCCGGCGGCCTGGCCCTGCCGAAGTGTATGCCGAACGCGGCCGACTGCGGCCCGTTCGTCAACGCGGACGAGCTCTACCTCCGTCAGACCCACAAGGTGTCGACCGTCGGGCAGATGTGCGGCACGCGCGGCGCGTCGCCCTGCGGCGCCGGCGAGTTCTGCTCGTACCCTCTCACCGCGGATTGCGGCCGCACCGACCGGCCCGGCACCTGCGCTATCCGCCCCGAGGCGTGCATCGCCCTCTACCAGCCGGTCTGCGGCTGCGACGGCCGCACCTACGGCAACGCCTGCTCCGCGGCCTCGTCCGGCATCTCGGTCGCGTCCAACGGCGAGTGCCCCACGCCCCGCTGAGCGTCTCGCGGGTCCTCGCGATCTCACCGACGCCGCCCGCGAGCCTCTCGCGTGGCGGCGTCGTCGCGTCGAGCGCGACCCGTCCCCGTGGCGTCGCCGCGTGGCGGTCGCCTCAGCCGCCGGAGACGGGTGGCACGAGCGCGAGCACGTCGCCCTCCGCGAGCGCGACGTCGAGCGCCGTGAAGCGCTCGTTGCGCGCGATACGCACGCTCCCCATGCGGCCCGCGAGCCCCGGATAGGCCGCCTCGACGGCGTGGACGAAGTCGGCCACGGTCGGCGCGTCGCCAGGCACCTCGACGGTGGCTTCCCCTACGCCCGCGAGGTCTCGGGTGACCGCGAAGAAGAGGGCCTGCACTCGCATCAGCGTGACTCCTTGTCGGGCGGCGAACGCAGCAGCGCGACGGCGTGCACGAGCAGCGGCGCGACGAGGGCGCGCGCCCCGAGCCGGGCGGCGTTCGTGCTCCCGGGCAGCGCGAACACGAGCATTGAGCCCACGACCCCCGCCGTCGCGCGCGAGAGCATGGCCCGCGGCCCGACCTCGTCCCACGAGAGGCGCCGGAACGTCTCGCCGAAGCCGTCCAGGGTGCGGTCGAACATCGCCGTGACGGCCTCGAAGGTCGTGTCGCGGGGGGCGATGCCCGTGCCCCCGGTGAGCACCACGGCGTCGGCGTCCTCGGCGGCGCGGCGCAGCACCTCGCGCACAGCCTCCGGGTCGTCGCGCACGAGCTCCCGGCGCACGCACGTGAACTCGGCGAGCTCCTCGACCAGCGCGCGCCCCGAGGTGTCGTTCTCCGAGGTGCGCGTGTCGCTGACCGTGACCGTGACGACGCGAATGGCGCGCTTCGCGTCGGGCGTCTCGGGCCTCGCGGCGCGCGCGGCCTCGACGGTCGCGTGCGAGTGCGACGAGTGCGAGTGCGAGTGCGACGAGTGCGAGCGCGCGAGTGCGAGTGCGAGTGCGACGAGTGCGAGCCATGGCCCTCGGGGCTGCAGCGCGCGTCCACCCAGCCCACCCACACCGGGCCGTCCTCGCCGTGCTCGCGCTTCCAGATGGGCACGTCCGCCTTGATGCGATCGATGAGCGCGCGCGAGGCCGTGAAGGCGTCGGGCCGGTGCTTCGAGCTCGCGGCGCACACCACGGCGAGATCGCCCACCGCGAGCTCGCCGACGCGGTGCGCGACGGCGAGTCGCACCCCGGGCAGCTCGCGGGCGATGCCCTCGATCACGCGGTGCATTTCGGCGAGGGCCATGGGCTCGTAGGCGGTGTAGTCGAGGCGCTGAACTCGCCGGCCCTCGTTCTCCTCGCGCACCACCCCGAGGAAGAGCACCACCGCGCCGGCGCCCGCGTGCGCGACCGCGGCCGTGACCTCGTCCACCGAGAGGGGCTCGTGTTTCAGCCAGGCGGTCATCGTTGGATCTCCTTCGCGGCGCGCGGCGCGCGCGGGGCGGGTGCGGCGGCCTCGCGCTCGAACGTGCCGCTCCTCCCGCCTTCCTTGCGGACGAGCGCGACATCGAAGGTCATCGAGCGATCGACGGCCTTCAGCATGTCGTACAAGGTGAGCGCCGCCACGCTGACCGCGGTGAGCGCCTCCATTTCCACTCCCGTGGGGCCGTGGCAGCGCACCAGGCTGCGCAGCGTGACCGACCGCGCCTCGAGCGTCGCGTGCAGCTCGACCTTCGAGAGCGCGAGGGGGTGACAGAGCGGGATGAGATCGCTCGTCTTCTTGGCGGCCATGATGCCCGCGATGCGGGCCGTGGCGAGGACGTCGCCCTTCTCGGCGCGGCCCTCGCGGAGGAGCGCGAGCGTGGCGGGCGCGAGGGTGAAGCGCGCCTCGGCCTCGGCCGTGCGTGTGGTGGGCGCCTTGTCGCCCACGTCGACCATGCGCACCTCGCCGCGCGCGTCGACGTGCGTGAGCGCGGCGCCCTCGTGGGTCTTCGCGCGGGCGCGCGTGGCGCGGGGCGCGCTCGTGGCGGAGCGGGCCTGCGTGCGCTTCACTGGAGCCCGAGCTCGGTGAAGGGGTACACGACCGCCGCGTCGCCCGCGCGGAGCCCCGCGGACTCCAGGGGCACGGCGAGCAGCGCGTCGGCCCGCGCCATGCCGAGGCTCGCGCCGCTCGCCTGGTGGGTCACGGCGCCCGCGCAGAGGGCCCCGTCGACCACCGACAGCGCGGCCCGCACGAGCTCGAGGCGCCCGGGCTCGTGCGCCACGTCGTGGAGCACGCGGGCGGTGAGCGCGCGGGGCAGCGGCGCGCGCTCGCCGCCGAGCGCCCGGAGGAGCGGCACCCCGAAGAGCGCGAAGGTGACCATCGCCGAGGCCGGGTTGCCGGGGAGCCCCAGGAACAGCGAGGCCCCGCGCGCGCCCACCGCGAGCGGCTTGCCGGGCTTGATCGCGACCTTCCAGAAGTCGAGCGTGGCGCCCGCGTCGGCGAGGGCGTCGCGCACCACGTCGTGGTCGCCCACGCTCACGCCGCCCACGGTGAGCACCAGCTCCGAAGTGGCGAGCGCCTCGCCCAGCGCGCGCGCCGTCGCCGCGCGGTCGTCGGGGAGGGTGCGGCGGGCGATCACCGTGGCGCCCGCGCGCCTCGCCATCGCCACGAGGGCGACGCTGTTGCTCTCGGGCAGCTGCCCACGCGCCCTGGGCGCGCCCGGGGGCACGAGCTCGTCGCCCGTGGTGAGCAGCGTGACGCGCGGCCTCGCGAACACCTCGAGCGTGGGGCGATCGCACGAGGCGGCGACCCCCAAGGCCGCGGGCCCGAGCCGTGCACCGGCCGCGAGCGCGAGCTCCCCCGCGCGGAGATCGCTGCCGCGGCGCCGCACGCACTGGTACGGCCGCGCAGCCGCCTCAAAGCGCGCCCCCGGCCCGCCCGCGCCCGTGAGCGCAGCGACCCGCTCTTGCATCACCACCGCGTCGGCGCCAGAGGGCAATTCTGCACCGGTAAAAATGCGCATCGCCGTGCCGCTCGCGAGAGGGCTCACGGGGTGCCCGGTGCGGCTCTCGCCCACCACGCGGAGCACACCCCGTGCCTCTCCGGGGCTCGCGAGCGCGGCCTCGAGGCCGGCGGCCGAGAGCGCGTAGCCGTCCATCGTGGAGGCGTCGAACGGCGGAAGGTCGTCGGGCGCGAGGAGGTCCTCGGCGAGCACGCGGCCGTCGGCGTCGTCGAGCGGCACAGCCTCGATCGGCGGCGGGCCCGCGCGCCCCGCGAGATCGAGCAGGCGGAGCCGCGCTTCCTCGAACGTGAGCATCCGCCCTCACTAGCCTCGAAGCCGCCCGCGTGGCGAGGAGAACCGCCAAGTGAGCCCCGAAGGGGCGAACGAAGGTCGAGGGCGAGCCCCGAAGGGGCGAACGAAGGTCGAGGGCGAGCCCGAGCCGAAGGCGCGGTCTCGCCATGAACGTAGGAGGCGCCGGTCGCGCGAGGTGGGAGGGCGCGTCGCGTCGCGCGTCGTCAGAGCTCGTCGTCGGTGAACGCGATCACCTCGCCGATGCGGGTCGTCCCGGCGGCCAGCGCCGCCAGTCGGTCGAGCCCCATCGCGTTGCCGGAGCACGGCGGGAGCCCCGCGGCGAGGGCCGCGAGGAAGCGCTCGTCGAGGGGGTACACGGGCAGGCCGCGGGCCACGCGCGCGGCCTGGTCCGCCAGCAGCCGCGCGCGCTGCTCCGCTCGCAGGTGAGCTCGCCGAAGCCGTTGCAGAGCTCGACGCCCGCGACGTAGAGCTCGTAGCGCTCCGCCAGGTGCGGCGCCTCGGGCACGCGCCGCGCGAGCGACGCCTGCGACGCGGGGTAGTGGGTGAGGAACACCGCGTGGTCGAGCGCCGCGAGCCCCGGCTCCACCTGGTCGACGAGCACGCGGAAGAAGGTGTCCTCGTCGCGCTCGGCGAGCTCGAGCACTCGCGCCTCTTCCAGGCCCGCGAAGCGCGCGAACGCCTCGCACACCGTGAGGCGCGCGAAGGGCGGACGGGTGGAAATGCGGCGCGCGCGTGGCTCACGGAGGCGCACCTCGCCGCCGGTCACCTTGGCGACGAGCTGCTCGGTGTCGCGCATCGTGTCGGCCATCGAGCCCGGCGATCGGTAGAACTCGACGAGAGAGAACTCCGGGTTGTGGCGCTCGCCTCGCTCGTCGTCGCGGAAGGCGCGTGTCAGCTGGAAGATGCGCCCCGCCCCGCGCTCGCCCCCCGCGAGGAGGCGCTTCATCTGGTACTCGGGCGAGGTGATGAGGTAGCGGTTGGGCGACCGCGTCTTCACCTCGAACGCGGCGAGGTGCACGTCGAGGCCCGGTGACGGCACGAGGCACGGCGTCTCCACCTCGACGAACCCGCGCGACACGAAGAACGCGCGCACGTCGCAGAGCACCCGCGCGCGGAGCTCGAGCTGCTTGCCCTTCGCGAGGCTCACGCGCACCTCACTCGCTCACGCTCGCCTCACGCAGACAGCCCTCGCAGGAGCACGTCGGCGAGCTGTTTGGCCGCGCGGCCCAGGGCGCCGTGCTCGGCGCGGCCGAGGGCCCACGTGAGGACGATGCCGTCGAGCGCGCCGAACGTGGCGCGCGCGATGAGGCTGGGCGACACGTCGGTGCGAAACATCCCTTTGGCCTGCCCCTCGGCGACGACCCGCGCGATGGCGTCGAGGTACTCCAAGAAGCGAGGCGCCGCGTACTCCTTCATCAGCTTCGTGGACTGGCGCAGGATGACCGTGATGACCTCGGCCAGCTCGCGCTCGCCCTCGAGCAGGCCGAGCTGGAGCTCGATCACGGCGCGCAGCCGGGCGCTCGCGTCGGGGTACTTCGGGAGCTCGCGCTCCATGTACGCGAGGAGGCGCTCTACGCGGTCCTCGAAGAGAGACACGAGCAGCTCGTCTTTCGAGCGGAAATACAGGTAGATCGTGCCGTCGGCGACGCCCGCGGCCTTCGCGACCTCGCTCACCCGGGTCGCGTGGAAGCCGCTCCGCGCGAAGACGCGAACGGCCGCGCTGAGGATGCGCTCGCGCTTGTCGCCGCTGCGGCGCGCGGGGGGGCCGTCCTGCGCGACGGGCGTGGCGACGCGCGTGGTGCGCTTGGCGGCGGGCTTCGCGCGCTTGCGGGCGGTGAATGAGGATTCAGTCACTTCTTCGTGGCTACCAAAGGCGACCCCGCGGGTCAACCCACCGGCGCGGGCGTCAGCCTCGAGGGTGGGCGTGGCCTTCAGCCGGCGGCGGCGAGGAGCACGCGCGTCGCGAGCTCGGCGAGCGCGTGGCCCATCCACGGCGCGGCGACGCCCAACGCGAGCGCGCCCGCGAGGACGCGGGGCAGGTGGGAGACCGCGGGGTCTTGGATCTGCGTCGCGCCTTGGAACGCGCCCACGACCAGCCCCACGAGGAGCGTCGCCAGCAACACGGGGAGCGAGAGGAGCACCGCCAGGAGGAGCGCGCCTTGAGCGTGACCGACCAGCGACGCGGCGGACACGTCAGCCGCCGTCGATCGGCGCGTCGGTCGAGGCGTCGGCCCCTGTCTCGGCGGCCGGCGCGTCGGCCCCCGTGTCGGCGGCGGGGGCGTCCGCGGGGGCGTCGCCGGAGGCGTCGGCCGGGGTCGCGTCGGGCGTGGGGCCGGCCTCGGCGGGCACGGGCACCACCGCGCCGCCACCCGGGGCCTGGCACGCAGCGACCGTGGGGGCGCCGACGAGCGGGCAGCACAGGTCGTCTTGCGCGCCGTTGAGCTGCCCCTTCGGCTTGCAGACGAGGCCCTCTTGGCAGTCGTCGTTGCCGGCGTTGTCGCCGAGGATGTTGCAGCGCTGTCCCTCGCTCTGGTTCGAACAAGAGGCCTGTCCGAGGAGGACCGCCAGCCCGAGGGCGAGGGCCGCCGTGGCGGCGCCGAGGCGCGCGGGTGCGAGGTTCCGCTTCATGGCGCGGAACTTCGCATAGGTGAGCGCGCCTTGGCAAGCGGGCGCGCGGGGGTGGGGGCGGTCGCCGCGCCGGCCTTCGAGCGGCGGGCGCGCAGCGCGGCGCGCGGACTCAGGACGGGCCGACGTCGGACTCGGGGGATAGATCGGACGTGGACGCCCGCTCCTTCGCGAGCTTCTTGTCCTTCGCCTCGACCGCTGCGCCGAAGATGCGCATGTAGTCGATCGCGCTCGCGAGGGAGAAGAACAGCGAGAGGTAGACGAGCCCGCGCCCAACACGCGCGAGGTCGACGATGCCGAGGTCGATGAACCCGAGGTACCTCATGGGGTACGGGAAGCCGACCAGGATGGCGATGACCCCCACCATCTGCAGGGCGGTCTTGGTCTTCCCCTCTTGGCCAGCCGAAATCACGACGCCCTCGCTCGCGGCGACGCTGCGCAGGCCCGTGATGGTGATGTCGCGGCCGAGAATGACGACCACCACCCACGCAGGCACGCGGCCGAGGGGCACGAGGTAGATGAGCGACGCCATCACGATGAGCTTGTCGGCGAGCGGGTCCATGAACTTGCCGAGCACGCTGACGATGCCCATCTTGCGCGCCAGATAGCCGTCGAGCGCGTCGGTCAGGGCCGCGAACGTGAACACCAGGGCCGCGAAGAAACACCCCCGCGGCGTGTTCGACTGGAGCAAGGCGAGGCACGCCGGGATCATCAAGATGCGCGCGAACGTGATCAGGTTCGGGAGGTTGAGTGCGTCCTCGGCGAGCGAGCGGCGCCGCGCGCGCTTGGCTGTCAGATCGCGCGGGGGCGCGCTCAAATCGCTCTCGTGTTCGGGGACCACGGCGTGACGATAGACCGATTCGGGGCGGCGTGCGCCTTTTGCGCGCGGCCCCACGGCCCCGCGGCGGTGCCGTCGGCGCGCCTGCGCGAAGGAGCGAACAGGGAAATCGAGAACCCCCCGGATCAGAGGCCGGAGACGAACACGCTGCCCTCGCCCTGGAAGCGGACGAGGCCGTGGTGCGCCCCGGGCGCGTCTGCCGGGAGCACCGGGGTGATGTCGAGGACACCGAGCCAGCCGACGACCACCTCGCGGCGCACCACGATGGCGCTCGCGGGCGTCACCGCCAGCGTCACGAGCGCGCTCGACGTCTCGAGGACGAGCGCGCCCGCTCCGGCGAAACGCACGACGCCTAGCTCCGCGGAGCCGAGGGCGACCCGTTCATTCTCGTAGGCGAGCGAGAGCTGGAAGCCGAGCACGCGGTCTTCGCGGACGCTGCAGGGAGCCCCGTCGAGCGTGAAAGACCAGAGCGTATGGCCGGGCTTCGGGCCGACCACGAGGTGCCCCTCGCCCACGAGCTCGACGAGCGGGCTGCCGAGGCCGCCGAAGGTCTCGCCCAGCGAGGCGCCGCGCTGCTTGCGCTCCAGGATCTTGGAGTCGAGCGCGCCCGACATCGCGCGGATGCTCTCGAGTCGGGTGGCGAAGGGGACCGCGACCGTGGGGCGCGCGACGACGACGCCGCTCGCGTGCAGGCTTACGGCGCCGTCGCCGGGCGCGACGAGCGCCGCGGCCCTGGCGAAGTGGGCGGCAGACGGCGGGGGAAACACGCTGGGAGCCGGGACGGCGCCGGGGGGCGTCGACACGAGCCGCCCCGCGGACCACGAGAGCGCCGGCTCCTCGATCGTGGGGAGCCGCTGGGACGAGGGGAGGCGCAGGCTCACGGGCGCGAGCTCGGCGCCCGCGGTCGCGGCGCCGGGCGGCGGAGGGCCCACGATGAGCGTCTTTCGACGGGTTGGAGGCTCGGGGGTCGGCGGCGCCGCGGGGATCGCCCGCCGCGACGGCGGCGCGACGGGAGGGAGCACCGAGGGAGGGGCCGAGTCGCGCGCGCGCGGTGCGCGCACCGACGGCGGCGGCGGGGCAGGTCGCGGGAGCGCCGGCGGAGGCGGTGGACCGTCCCGGGTCGATGGGGGATGGGTGAGGATCGCGTGGGCGCGCGTGGAGGTTGGGGTGCTTCGCGGAGTGGCTGGGGGAGGGGCGTCGGGAGCCTCGGTGAGCTCGGGGCCGGGCTCGAGCGGGGAGGAAGCGTGCTGCCATGGGGCCGCGGGCGCGGCGCCCGCCGCGTCGAGCTGGTCGGCCTCCGCCGCTTCCGCGGCCGCCGCGAGGTCGTGGAGCCCGCCCGGCGCAGGCCGCGTCCCCTCCGCCGCCGGAGTCGGGGCCGGAGCAGGGGGGGCCGTGGGGGCCCCGTGCGTCGCGCCCTTTCGTGCGGCGAGCTGCTCCATGACGCGGCGGGCGAGGTGCCCGTGCCCGCTCTTTTCGAAGGCCGCCTGGGCCTCCCCTAGCTCGCCCAAGCGCTCGTGGCATAGCCCCAAATACCCCCACGCGCGGAGGTGGTCGGGGCTCTCCGCGACCAAGGCGAGGAGCTGCGCGCGCGCCTGCTCGGGGGCGTCGGACTTGAGGTGACAGAGCGCCAGGTTCAGCTGCAGCGCCGGATCACGTGGGCTCGACTCCTGGAGCTGCTCGTAGATGGCGATGGCGCGCGCGAAATGCCCGACCCGGAAGTACACGGCGGCGAGCAGGTCTTGCCCCTTCTGGTCGCCTGGCTTGCGCAGGAGCGCCTGCTCGAGCTCCTCTTTCGCCTCGTGCTCGCGCCCGTCCTGGAGCAGCTCGCTCCCACGGTAGAGGTGAAAGAGGAAATTCTCGTCGTCCTCGGGCTCGGACTCACCGCGCTCGGGGCGCGGTTCGCGCGAGGCTCGGTTGCGGGCGCTCCGAGGCCCGTTCCGCGCGCTCATCGGCTCGTCCCCGCGGCCCATAGGAATAAGCTAACGCGTTCGAGGGTCTCGCACTCAATTTCCGTCGGACATCGTGGTCGGGATCGGCTCGCGGGCGCGGACGACCAGGCAGGCTACGAGCGAAGCGCCGAGCACGCCGGCCGCTGCGCCCCCCACGAAGGGCCCGGCGCCGTTGCCACCGAGCAGGGTGGATGACCCCGCGAGCTCGAACACACCGCCTCGGAGCACGCTGCGCGTCATGAAGAGCCACCCGGCGTGCGCCGCGCACGCGAGGACCGCGCCGCGGTCGTGCAGCCAGAGGGCCGCCATGAGCGCCCCGAAGAGGCCCGCCACGAGCACCTCGAGGGGCGTCGCCCCGGGCATCGCCGCCGTCGCGGCCGCTCCCGCCAGGCCGGCGGCGAGCAGACGAAGGTAAGGGTACTTGACCTTCTCGGTGATCCGGAGCACGAGCCCACGGTAGTAGAGCTCGTGCGACACGGCGGTGGCAGCTGCCGAGAGCGCGCCCGCGGCGAGCGTCGTCGGCACCAGGCCGCCCGGCTCGAACCGACCGGTCCCGGTGGCGAGCAGCACCGCCGTCGTCAGCGCGGCGGCGCCCGCGCCGAGCGCGAAGCCTCGCGCGGCGCGCGCGGCGGGCGAAGGGGGTTCCGGGGCGTCGCTGGCGCGCTCGGCCGTCCAGCGCACCCCGAGGCGGGACATTCCCCATTCGGCGATGACCGCTTGGGCGATCATGGCTGCGAGGCCGTAGCTCGCGAGCAGCGCCGCCGCGAGGAGGCCGCAGGCGTGGAAGAACAAACCCGCCGCCGCGATCCGCGCCGCGTTGCCCGTGGTCATGGGCGCCGCGTCGAGGTCGGGCTCCTTGCCCGCGCTGCCGGTCGGCCCCGGCGCGTCCGCGTGCTGCTCGCTCATGGTCGTGGGCCCTCGCTACGCGAGCGTGAGCAGGCGCGCGTTGCTCTCGACCGTGGCGCCCTCGGTCACGTGGACGGTGAGCACCGTGCCGTCTGCCCTCGCCTTGACCTCGTTTTCCATCTTCATCGCCTCGAGAACGAGCAGCGGCTGGCCTGCGATCACGGCGTCGCCAGGCTTCGCGAGCACGCGCACGACGCGTCCGGGCATCGGCGCCTTGAGGGTCTTGTCGCCGCCGCCGCCGCCGGACGTCTTGGTGCGCGCCGCGGCGCGCTGGCGCTCGCTCTCCACCCGCACGTACGAGCGGTGGCCGCTGGCGATGGCGCCCAGCTCCGGCGGTGCTCCCTCGGTGGTGAGGTCCACCACCCGGCCGTCGACCCGGATCGACAGCGAGGGGCCGACCTGCTCGGCGTCGACCTCGACGCGCCGCCCCTCGATCTCGACCTGCAGCGCGCCGCTCGGCAGCTCGCGGATGTCGACGGTCGTGACGGCCTCGGGGGTCGCGGGATCGAAAGAGACGAAGTAGCGCATGGTCGGCTCGGGGCGAGGGCGGTCGGAAGGGGTCGGCGGGGGCGCGGCGTCCCCTTCCTAGCACTAGTGCGGGACTTCCTTCTCGCCGTAGTGGTCGCTGGCCGAGGGAGAGGGGCGTGGCTCCCGCCGGCGACGCCCTACAACCCCGGCCACGGACCGGTCACCCAGGGCCGAAGTCCCATGGCAGCCCGGCTTGAGGACTGGCAGGAGGTGGCGGTGGCGGCGGTGGCGCGGGCTGAGGCAGAACAATCGAATATTGCTGGTCGGAAGGGGCTGACTGTTGCTTAAGAAATGGGATCTGGACGACCTAACGAAGGGTGAGCTCTTGAAATTCTCCACGAATCTGGAGCGGTCATTGTTCATGGATACCAGCACCGCATTTGTCGCCAATCCGTCATACTACGCCCGCTCATCAGCTAGAGGGGCACTATATGGCTCTTGATGCACCCACTGGCGATTTGGCCTGGACTTCGTTATCCCATCTTCGAGCACAGGCTGCCTCGTTCGACGTGAGCTGGTACAACATCTTGTCGACAGCGTATCGGCTGCAATGCTAACGTTGGAGGACGGGACGCGCCCAGGGTTGCAGGCTCGATGACCAGGTTTGGGTGTAACCACGTGAGAGGGCGCGCGCGTACGGAGCTCGTCCATCCCGCGAGCAGGCGGTGAGGCGACCGCGCGAGAGGGGTGTACACGCCCGGGAAGATCCGCGGCGGATTGGCCCGCCTCGCGAGCGCGTGAAAGACGGGTGCGCCCCGCTCTCATGGAAGCCGAAGGGCGCCGGCGAGAGTCGCGCGGCGCCCTTGGGCTCCTGGGTTGACGGTTCAGGCGCGCTTCTTGGGCGGCCTCGGGGGCGGGGGCTTCGGCGTCGGCCTCGTTCGCTGCCTGTAGGACGGGCCGCGGATGTCGAAGGCGATCATGTTCTCGGTGAAGCGATCCACGAGCGGTACGAGGCAGGCCGCCCCTGGAAACACGTTCGCCCAGTCCTTGAAGGGTAAGTTCGTCGTGAGGATCGTTGACGCGTGTTCGTGTCTTCGGCTGACGATCTGAAAGAGGAGGTCGACGGCGCGTGCGTCGACCGGCTGGTATCCGAGCTCGTCGAGGATGACGAGGTTCGCGGCCGTGTAGCGGCGAAGGCGTCGCTCGACGGCCGGCAACGACTCCTGCCGAAGGAGGTCGGCGAGTGCCGAGGAGAGGTTCGCGAAGACCACGGTGTGCCCGCGCTCGAGCGCTCGCAGGCCGAGGTTCTTCGCGAGCATGGTCTTGCCGACGCCCGCCGGTCCGCGGAAGAGGACGTTCTGCTTGCGAGTCATGAAGCCGAGCCCCAGGAGGTCTTCGTATGTGGCCTCGTCGGCGCTCTGGGGGTAATTCCAGTCGTAGTCGGTCGCGGGCTTCGTCGTGCCGACGCTGGCCTTCTTCGTCCGCGACGCCAGATTGCGCACCTCGCGCTCGCGCCGCTCGAGCGCCGCCCATTGTTCCAGGACCTGGACCGGGCTCGCGTGCGCCTTCGTCAGCTGCGTCAGCAGGGCCTGGAGCTGCTCGGGCGTGGCGCGGAGGCCGAGGCCGTCGAGGAGGTGGTGGAGAGCTTCGGTCATGACGGCGCCTCCTCGCTCGCGTCGGGGTCGTACGACGCGAGGTCGTGCGAGCCGACGTCGCGATCGACGACGCCGCTGGGAAGCGGCAGAGGGAGCGGGATAGGCATGTTGCGTCGCCGCCGCGCCTCTTCGCAGAGCAGGCTGAGCGCGCCGGGGTCATGAGTGCCGTGATCGCACATGACGCGCGTCGCCTCGCGCAGAGTCTCGATACCGTACAGCTCGCGCAGCGTCTTGATGCGGGCGGTCATCGCTCCGACGTTCCGGCCGCGGTCGACGGCGCGCTCGAAGATGATGCGCAGCTCAGGGACATCGACGAAGAGCTGCTCGCGGACTGGAGCTGCGTTCGCGGCCGCGCGCTCCTCAACGAGCGCGCGGCGATGCGACAGGTCTTCGATGCGCTGATGCTTGCCCCAAGAGCGCGCGTGCCGAGCGACCTCGGACCTGCCGTCGACGAGGCGGACGAGCGCGTCGTCCGCGAAGAGCGTCAATGTGCCGCCCGCGTAAGACGAGGGCACTGAGTATCGGTTCGTGGCGAGGTGGATGTTCGCCAGCTTGTCGACTGCGACCGGCGTCACGAGGTCGGCCGACGGCATGTGCGTCGGGAGTGGCAACAACCTCTGCCGCTCTTCTTCCCACACCTCGCGTACGGTTCGCGTCGGCTGGCGAGGATGCCTCCGCGCGCAGACCACCTCGTCGATGTACGTGAGCAAATCGCGGTTGCCCGACTCGATGCTCCGGACCTTCTCCCCGGCGAAGTGACCTTCCTTCAGGTCGCGGATCCCGCGCTCGACGCCGCCCTTGTGCTCTGGCCTGCGAGGCGCACACAGCCTCGGCATGACGTGGAAGGCCGAGGCGAATTCGTGGAGGTCCTTCTGCAGACGCTTGGCACTCCCGAAGCGCTCGACGACGACCGCCTTCGTGTTGTCGAAGAGCCACTCGCGCGGTGTGCCGCCAAAGAAAGTGACTGCGCGCCACAGCGAGCGGCGGAGCGATTCGACGCCCAGCTCGAAGACGAGCTCCGCGTACCGGTAGCGCGAGTACGCGAGCGTCATGAGGAAGACCCACAGCGCGCGCTCCCCTCCCGGCACGGCCAGGACGCCGACCTTGCCCCAGTCGATCTGCGCTTGCTCGCCAGGTAGCCGCTCGCACTCGAGGTACGCGGCGCTGCGAGCACGCGGGCGCACGGTCGCGACGTACCGGCGCACGATCTTGACGCTGCCCGGAAAGCCGCGCTTCTTGATCATCGTGTGCAGGCGCGTAGCCCGGAGCGTCGGGTGCTCGTCGAGCTTGCGCAGCAGAAACGGCTTGTACGGGTCGAGCTTGCTCGCCCGAGGTGGACGCTCCTTCGGGGTGACAGTGTCCGCATCGAGCACTCGCTCGACGACCTCGTGGTGGACGCCGAGCTGGGTGGCGATCGTGCCACGTGGCCAGCCCTCTGCGTGCGCGAGCCTGCGGATCTCCGCTTCGACTTCCTGCGAGATGGTCATCGGAATGCCTCGAAGCAGAGCTGCCTCAGGTCACCGAAGCGGCCGAGCACAGAGAGCCGGCGGCCACCGCGGCGTTCGCGGGGTACGACCGCGACGCTGTAGTGGACGCTGCGCTCGCCCATGCCGAGCGCGTCGAACAGGTGCAGGCTCGAAGAAGAGTCCCTCTCGCCCACACACAAGGCAACAGCGAGCGGCCGCTGGTGCCAGAGCGCAAGGCCCTCGAGCAGCGTCGCCGCCGCCCGCGGGTGCGTCGCCGTCGCTGGCCCGAGGACCGCCCGCAGGAGCTCGTCCCGGCCCTCCATCACGAGCAGTCGCGTGGCGCGCACGCCCGGGTCCATCGTCACCATCAACGGATCGCGTTCCATCGTCGTTACTCCTCGCGACGGGGACGCCCGGGTCCTCCGTGGACGGCGGCGCCTCGTCGCGTGCGCACGAGTTCGCGACCACCGGCAAGTTATTGGAACCAACTTCCATCACGCTCGCGACCCCCGCCCCCCTCGCCGCCGCCTGCCTCGCGGCGATGGCGCGTCGCTCACGGAAGGCCCGCTGGCGGTCGCGGTGGTCTTCGCGGCCGTGCTCCGACCGCTGATGCCTCCGCCGCGACTCGCGCAGCGACGCCGCCCGGCACTCGGCGCTGCAGAGGCTCTGGCCGCGGTAATCACGGCGACAAGCGGCGAACATGCCCTTGCATTGGCCGCAGCGGATCTGGAAGCAAACCTCGGGCTCCACGCGCTCGCCGTCCGCAAGCGCCGCTCACCTTTCTTGCCTCCTCGCACCAGACCAGGCAGGGTGCCAAGGTCGGTGCTCGCCGACGTGAAGGCTCGGGCTGCTACCCGGGCCTTCGATCTTTTTGCGCTCGCCCCTCACCCCTACAGCGGCGCGGTCGGCGGGGCCACTTCGTGGGTCACTTCACCGCGGATCCTGAAGGGCGTGTGCAAGAGCGCGACCGTCCGGTCTGCAGGTGGGTGGGCGCGACGCCTCGGGCACGGGTGGCGAGGCGCTCCGGCCGCGGAACCCGGGCGCCACGACTGAGGGCGAGCCGGTTCGGTCACGGGGCGCGGTCGCCGCGAGCGAGGAGCCGAGCGCGACGTGACGACGGAGAGGCTGCTTCCGTAAAGCCGACTTGACAGAGTGAAGCGGCCGACTAGACTTTGGAAGGTGAAGGCTAGCGAGGTGGTCGCCGAAATCCTCCGGAGAGGGGGGCGTAAGCTACGGCAGAAGGGGTCGCACGCGCGATACGAGTGCGCGTGCGGAACGAATAAGACAACGGTACCGATCCATCCAGGAGAACTGGGCAGAGGTCTTCTGGGAGCGATTGAGAAGGACTTGGAGCCATGCTTCGGAAAGCGCTGGTTGCTAGGGAAATGAAGGTAGTTCTAGAGGCAGACGGAGGTGGGTGGCACGTGCACCTCCCCGAGGTCGCGGGATGTCGTTCGCACGGGCGGTCGATTGCGGAGGCGCGTCGAAACATCCGAGAGGCACTGTCACTGTGCGAAGACGTGCTGCCTGGGGCAGCGGGCATCGCGAGCAAAGTGACGTTCGTGGAGGAGATTCGCATACCCAGGGCGGCGCAGCGAGCGATGACGAGGGCGCTGAAGGCGCGCGTGGAGGCGCAGCGAAAGGATGAGGAGGCCGCCAAGACCGCAGCGGAGGGTGCAAGGGAGTTGCGTCGGGCCGGGCTGTCGCTTCGAGACGCGGGGCTGTTGCTCCAACTCTCGCATCAGCGGATTAAGCAACTAACGGAGTAGGGCCGGGCGATACGATTCTGTCACGGAACCGGGCGCACTCTTGGGGTAACTTATCTTGAGAGTAAATCGATCGCGAAGGCGCCGGCGATGGGGAGGTGTTCCGGTCGCTGCTTGGTTGGAGCGGGCGAGGGAGGGACGCTCCGGCCACGCGAAGGAGGTAAAGCGGGCGAGGGCGCGACGTCCCCGTCCCCGTCCCGGGACTCGGGTGAAGCGGGAAGCGGGAAGCGGGAAGCGGGGGACTCGGGTGCAGTTGGCGAGGGTGCCCCGGTCACGGGACTCGGCCACAGTGGGCGAGGGCGCGATGTCTCGGGACTCGGGTGAAGTTGGCGAGGGCGCGACGCCCCGGTCACGGGACTCAGCCACCAGAGGGCAGTATACTGGGATGTGCGGCGCTGTAAGGCGAGGGTCGGCGGGGCGCGACGAGCATTCGCGGTGCTCAATCGCCGAGGTTCGGCGCGTCACGTGGGGGGGCCGTGGAATCTCGTGGCGGAGTGCACGCGTCTCCAAAGTCCGAAATTGGTACCGCGCGGGAGTTTCCGGTTTTCCCGTCGCAACCGCACACCCACTCCAAAATCGAAGAGTCCGTGCAGCGACCCCAGCGCTCGCACGTCCCTTCGGGCGCCGTGCAGCCAGCCCTGTAGATGCAGTCGAGCCTTGGATCGCATGGCATTGAAGGCGAACAGCGCACGTGAAGCTCGGACGGCAGGGTCGACCCTCTGCAGATGTCACCGGCGTCAACCGAGGTATCCCCTTTGGAAGTGTCACCGGCGTCAACCGAGGTGTCCTCTCTGGAGCCGTCGGCCGCATCCCCCGAGATACCGGGCGCGCCGGCCTCGGGATCATCGGTGGCCGTGGCGGCCGCGCACGAGGCGACAGCCCCCGCCATAGCGAAGATTGCGCCAATAGCGCGAAGTCTACGGATTCCAAAGTTTGGCATGCCGCGTCATTCTACGATGGTATCCTGCTGCGCGCAAGTCGGGGGGCGAGGGCGAGGCGCTCCGGTCACGGGCTGCCGCGAGCGAGGGCGCGAAACGGTTCGACTAAAGGGGCGGCCGAGGCGTGCGAGACGATCCAGCTAAGAAGCGGAGGCGGCCGACGCTCCGGTCACGGATCGACGCCGACGCGTGCGAGGCGCGACTCGACGCAATGGTCTCGGAAGTGGCTGCCCACAGAGAATGAGGACATCTCGCAAACTG